>JAHENH010000029.1 GCA_018609935.1 Halobacteriales archaeon
TAGGTTTATATGAGAAGAATCGATTTGTAGGCATTACCGATTTCCTTTTTGGAATTCTGCATCAAATCGTTTCTTTCCTTCTTCATCTTCAGAGATGTCATATCGATAATTTCTATATCGATTATTGAGAGCATCAATGTAAGCTCTATTGTATTGATTCTGTGCTTGATGTCTATCTTGATCCTTAGCTACACCTTGAATTCCTCTTCCTACATCTCCTGCAATATTTGTGAGATTTTGATCGAATATAGCTCTATTCTTAGCATCAGTTTTAGCCTCTTCTCGAGCTATCTCAGCATTAAGCCTATCAGCTCTATTCATAATCCCCACATTCTTATTTCTCTCCTGCATCCGAGACTTCATAAGAGCTTTATTGAGATTTCTCTGAGAAGCTATATTAGCGGATATATTTCCTTGAAGAGCTTGTCCTGCTGTATTGGCATTTTTACGGACAGACTCTTCTGCTCTAGCTCTAGACAGGGCTGCTTGTCTCCTAGCCATATCTCTAGCCTCTTCATAATCCACTTTATCAGGATCAACTCTTCTATAATCAGCTTTCTCTGGACCTCCTATCATGGTCATAGCTCCTACAGCAGGCTTAATAAAGGGAGCTACTTTTTGAAGAGAAGAAAGCTCATTATCAAATTCAGCATCCTTTCTATAAGGATTGGATCTAGGAGAAGTAGTTTGAGAGTTGGGATTTCTTCTCATCTCAGCCACTTGTCTTTGAAGTTCTGTAGGTAGAGGTTCATCTTCTCCTCCGAATCTTCTTAGATATTCAGTTCTTTCTTCAGGGGTCATCTGAGATATATCTCTATACGTCCTATCTTCAGATTCCTCTTCAGGGGTCATAGCTCTAGAGGATGTATCAGTAGAAGAATCTACTATATTTCCTTCCTCATCCATGACTCCTACTACATTTCCTTCTTCATCAGTCACTACTCCATTTTCATCAGTACCTCCTCCAGTTTGATATTCAGTATATCCTCCACTTCCATATTCCATATCTCCTCCACTCTTAAATACTTTCTCAGGATTAACTAGACCAAATGTATTGGATTCTACTAAGTATTTTCCTGTGCCTTTTACAGGACCATTCTCTTGGTTATATTGGACGAGCGATCCAAAGGGATCTAGATGGGTGGATCCAGCACTTTTCTGGAATCTCTCTCCTGTAGTATCTGCTTCATCAATAGTTCTATCCTTTCCTGCTACAGTATCTCCTAGTTTAGATCCTACACCGAATGCAGCTCCAAGGAGAGGATTAATAGCAGAAAGACCAGATGTTACTCCGGATCTTACTTTCTGTTTTTGCTGGAGGTCTTTTTGTTTCTTTATCTCTTCTTTTTTAGATTCTGGAACTTCAGAATAATCCACTCCAGCATCTTCATCTTTTGCTCCGGCTTGAACAGCTGTTGCAGCTCCAGTTCCTAAAGCTGCATACCCAGCTGCTCCCATTCCAGATCCTGAATTAGCAGTAGAAGTTTCAGGAGCTGTAGGCTTAGTATTATAATTGGTATCTACATTGGGATTTTGAGTGGACCTATATTTATCCATGTTCCCCCCAAAATTAAACTCAGTATAATTTGATCTATTTCTAAGTCTTCTTTGAACTTCTTCTTGAGGAATATCTAGATCTCTAGCAGTTTGTCCTGATTTATCTTCATAGCTTCCTTGAAGGACATCTTTTCTATAGATAGGAACTGACCTCTGACCCTCCTCATAATTCAAATATTCTTCACTAAGGGGATAATCATACCTAGGCATGGTATCATCATCAGGATCTCCTAATTCTCCTCCATAGGCTTTTTTATCTCCAGAGTCTACTCCATTTTTGAATTGTTCTTCGACTTTATCAGGAATAATATCTTGATCTGTATTCTCTTCTATTGTCTTAATTGCCTCTTTTACTTTCTCAGCTTTTTTAGATTCCTGAGCTTTTCTTAGATCCTCTATCTCACGATCCATTGCATTCTTGGTGTATGGATCATTCTCCCTTTTATCATACTTCTTTTGGATATCTTTGGAAACATCCGCAAAGGTCTTGCCTGCATATTTAGGATCTATTCCATTCTCTTTGGCAAGTGTTTTTGTAAGCTTCATATCAGAAGCATCTGAGAAAACATAACTTCCTACTTTGGTCTCTCCTTTCTCCACTTCAGCATTATGTTCAGGAACTTTTATTCCTCCATTCTCATGCTTATTTCCTTCAGAATAAGCTGTGAGAGATCCCGGAAGAGATCCTTTAATATTTTGAGGTCTCTTCGACTGTTGAGGTCTTCTCCCCTGAGTAGGTTTTCTCTGGGGATTTCTTCTTGGATTTTGTGGTCTTTTGCGAGGCATATATACAAACTTAATTAAAGAAAGGTCATATTCAAAGAGAGATGAAGTTTAATTTGTAACTGAGTCTCACTTTTTATATGATTTAGTAAATTAATATGGCTTTTCTTGATAATGTGTTTCAATATCATGAAGTATAAGTCTAACGTTTTTATCATTATCATAGATAAATCTTACATGACACCAGGGCCCTCTTATTCTCTCATCATCTGGAAGAGATGAATTATAAGTTAGAGAGCTTTCATCATTGTTCCTAGGGATTATAGCTCTCCATTTTCTGAATCTTCTCTCTATATTTTCTGAGAGATTAAGAGGAACTTCTCCTGAATCTTGATATTCATTATATACATTAATTCTATTCATTATCTCATCCCAAATATCATTACCGGAACTATCATAAGCTTCAGCATTGAACTCAACATTATCGAATATCTTAGGAACTCTGGATTTATCATTAACGATAATATCTATTTCAGAAGGATATCTAACTCCATAGAATTCTCTGGAGTTTCCTCTCTCATGCTCATATACATGATCTTCATTATTGGGATCTACTGAAAAGGTTTTATGACCATGACTTAGATATAAAGACGGAGTGAAGTCATAAAAAGATTCAAAAGCTCTTAATTTCTCACTATAAGAAATAGTTTTGTTATTTGTCTTCCATCTATAAACTTCTGTCTCTAATCTATCCTTAACAAATTTCCCTGTAAGGAAGGTTATAAAGATTCTATTATTTCTTTTATCAAACTCAGAATGAATTCCTATCGGATGTTTTTCAATATCTCCATTAGGACTTATAAACTCTTCTACTAATGTTTGATCTGTATCTTCTACAGAACCTTCGATTAGATCTGCAAAATAGGAAGAGAGTCCTTTTACATCTGAGAGTGGAGCATTTCCATTCCCTCCAAATCTCATTATCTTCTTATTAAAGGAATCAGCATAGTAGATAGCTGATCCAGAATCCACTACGGAGTATTGATGGGAAGTTCCTGAGTTAGTTGAGATATATTTATAATCATCTAGAATTCCTCCGTAGCCGAGTGTAAGTTCAGTGCCTTGACTAGAATTAATACTTGCCCTCTCATTAATAGATGCCCATCCAAGTCCTTGAGTTTGGAGAAAATAAATCCTATCTCTAAAGTTAATTATTTTATTAATAGGACCAAGATTTCCTTGAACTTCTATAGTTTGGGCTGGAGGAAAGAATCTCCAACTATCGATCAATTCTCCATCAATTTTCTTTCTAGAAGCTCTTATTTCATGAGAATGCTCCTCAACAGTATTGGAGAATACATCTTCTGTCCTGAATACTTCACGTCCTATATCTTCTTGAAGGAATACCGTATTATAGGAATTATTGGTATAAAGTTTTGTTACATCTTTAGTAGCATTGAAAAAACCTTGCTCAGCATAGTTATTGAAATCTTCAGATTTATTCCTAAGTCCTGTATTAATAGGAGTTTCTATATTATGACATACACATTTAGATACTCTAGGATCTACACTTTTATCTACAGATGCGTTAATATTTCTAAGTTTAATTTGAGAGTCATAATAAAATTCATAAGTATCACCCCCAAATACATCAAATGTAAAGGTATCAGGAAGATCCTTATTGACTATTTGAAATTCTCCTGCACTTATATATCTCTGGTTGGACCTATCTTCATATGAATCCCCTCCATATTGTCTAAAAGATTTACTCCTTTTTCTTCCTATAACAACATGAGCCCAGTCAGATGAACTTCCTATTATATCTGTACTACTCTTTAAGTCTGACCACTGAGAAGATGGATCTAATTTATATCTGATTATAGTCTTTCTGTCTCCCAAAGAGGATTTAGCACTGTTTAAAGCATCTTTAGATGTATACATAGGAGCTGTCCAACACTTATTGAGGACAGGATAAGGACTCCCTCCAAAATTTTGTCTGGCCTCTGAAGGGTAAAATCGATCAGATATATCTACATCTATTCTCTTACCTACATCATCAGAATTAGTCAATATAGTAGGAGCATTATAATCCAGCCTTTCTAACTTATGTAAAAATTCATAACCCTTAGGAAGGTCTGCGGTCCTCTCGTTTTCTATATTATCTGTAGAATCAAAGCTCTGTACAGCTACTAGTTCTGCATAATCTATATCTGATGCTAGATTATCAAGAGGAGTAAGTTGCCCAGTAGCTCCTAGAAAAATACATTCATTTTTCCAAGCAGCTAATCTCCCACTAGTTGTAATGGATCCATCCAATATGTAACAATCAGGCTCAGATATACTAGAATCATTAAATATATTCTGAAGTTTTTGATCGAAGTCAGCAGAAGTATTCTGTCCATCCAATCTAAACATGGGACAAGTCACTCCCATCTCTATCCTTGACATGTCCTCTTCCTTTCTCTCAACTCTTACTATTCTAAATCCAGAGATTTGATCTTTTATAGAGGATACATCTACAGTGAATCTAATTCCCAATGCATCAGATTCATTATGATCATTGTTAGATCCTCCTGTTTTATAGGAGATCGGGAATTCATGAGGAAAGGGAAATCTTATATCTCCTATCCATTTTACAAAAGAGGGAGATCCTTCTAGACTATAAAATACTATTCCAAATCTATATATCTCTCCTCTGGTATAGCCTGTAAATAATTTCTCTATTAAGGGAGACTTATGGTTTAAAAATGAGGAATTTGTGGAATGAA
>JAHENH010000030.1 GCA_018609935.1 Halobacteriales archaeon
AATAAATCAGATACACAAGAAGATGAGGAGGTGGTATAGGTGGTTCGTAGAAAGATAACCTCTGGAAAGACAGATTATAGCTATAGTGTATTTTTTGAAGACAGAATAATCAAGGGTTGGGCATCAACAGAGGAAAAGCCATGACTGGAACCGATATAGATATATCACATAAAGCATCGATAAAAGGAGGGTGGACAGACCAGACACCTAGATGCAAGGACGGTGATGTAGTCGAAAAACTTAAACTTAAAATAGATAACGGTGAGGCATTATTGGAGATACATAAAATAAAGTTGGGAGATCCCCCAACCCTTCTTAAAAAGATAGAAAGAAAGTTCGAAAGCCCTACAGCCACACTTTTAACCGGACCACAGGTTCCTGGAACAGACACAGGGTGGGGAGAAACAAAAAGGTGGAAGGATCCGCCGTTAGAGAGAGATTTAAAAGAGAAGGGGAAATCCAATACTGAGTTTAAATCCGTAAACTCTAATGTTTCCAAAAACAGTAGTATTGGAGTTGAAAAAGGAGACTTCGCTGAATATAGGCTTTCCGTGGATCTCACAAACGTATCTGATGGAATCAACGTTACTGCAAAAAATGTCTCTGAGAGATATGAAGTATCGAAGAAAAACAATACATCAGGTCAAGTTTCCCTTCTACAGTCGTTCAAGCGCAATGGATCCACAGTAGAATCCGAGTTAGAGACAAACGCATTTACACAGAAAGGAGACATACGAGGAATAGTAGTACCATCAAACCTGTCTAAAGGAGATAAAATCCCTGAAAACGGAACTGTCACTGGGATGGCGAATGGGAACCAGAAAGTAGAAATTACATATACACCTGGAAATGTGACTACTAATGCTGTTTACAATAGATCAAAGGGGTTATTATTGGAGTTGAACTCGACCTCTCCTAAAGGAAACTTCTCTATGGAAGCTGTGGACACTTCTCTGTCCGAAAATCCACCTTCGGAAAGGTACGACAAAAACGACGACGAAGAGATTGATGGAGAAGAGGTTAGAACCGCAATAAAAGATTTCTTATTTAATAATAAATTAACCGGACCCCAAATACAGGAAATAATAAAGAACTTTCTATTCTAACTGTTTTTTCTTTCTTAGTTTATTTTTTTATATATTTTGTTTTGTTTCATTTATGTGGATAAATTAACGGTAAAAATACACTTAAAAACAATTCTTAATTGCAATTAAAATATATTATACTAATTTATAATTTTTAAAACAGTATATACACAAAAAAATAGAATACATAGTAATGCGGGCGCGTATAGATAGAACTAACATCCTTATCTGGAATATTCTATTGTTCTAGGAATCAAAGTCTCTATCTCAAAAAAAATTATACAGCTACGCACCAAATGCAGAGTGTTAAAGAAATCCCTTTTTTGAATGTAAATATCTATAATTTGATGTTTTTTTGGGATTTTCTATTTATTTATATGTATTATTTTATTCTTCTTTTTTTTCTTTGGTTAGGACTATTCTCAAAGAGGAAAGTCTGACATCGTCTCCTGTTTCTTCATCCTGTATTATTTCTGTATCTATTTCTATGTCTTTTATTTCTATTCCGTCAACCATTCTTTTTACTATTTCTGCTGTATCTACAGCTGTAGAGGTTGCTTGTCCTCTTGATTTTAAAACTACTTCATCGTTTCCCCCGTCGAAATTCATCATTGCTGCATCAGCATATCTCATTGGCCTCTTATTACCTATGTATACCGGTTCATCTGTGACTGACATAATTAACTCGATAATATATACTATCTATAGACATATACCACTTTATGTTTTCTTTCAAACTTTTGAAAAAAGAAAAATAAAAACAACCTCCACTAGACCCAGTACACACCAAGTACATAGTGTAAAAACAAAGAAAAATATATTGCTCATAATTATATAGAATTTTTAAAATAAATTTCACAGTTATATTAAAAATTTGTTTGATCTATATATTTTGTGTGTCTGACACCCCACCTCCCAAATGTAAAATTATAAAATAAAAAATATATAGTTAAATTGTGGACCAGGAAGACTTTGAGATAAGAGAAAACCTACTAGATATCTTACAGGATACAAAGCTAGCACTAAAACATTTCAACAGAAACACAAACCCCAAAGATAAAAACACAGATGAACTTATAGTATTAGAGATTACATCTGAACTAGACAAAAAACAACTGTATAGCGAACTAAACCAACTAATAAAACAAATACACCAAAACACCAAATACAAAATAGACAAACCAGAAATAATCTATGGTGGCGAATATTTTTCAGATACACTAAAAAAACCAGACGAAAAAGAAATAACAGGAAAGATAGATATAGATATCACACTAAAACTAAAACATCAAAAAGAAAAATAATACACCCCACGTTCCAAGTGTAAAAATATATTTCATATCTATAAGGTAAATTTTGATATATATGAAGCAGAAAAAGGTGGATGTAAATCTACAGAAAACAAATACATATAATTAATGATTTATTATTAATATGTTAGTTTTGGAATATTATCTTCAAGCAGATCGTCAGTCTGTAAATGATAGATATTCTGGTATCTGTGGGGTGATTTTCTATTAGTGTTTTCTGTGATATATATTCCTAGTAATTCTATATTTAGTTCTTTTAGATATTGGTTGTCTTTTCCTGCAAATTCTAGGTATTCAATATTTGTATCTACATTTGCTAGATATATTTTTGTTTTTGGTGATGTATCTACAACTATTTCTGCTACACCGGTACCATGTGTAGTTTCTCCATTGTTTTTTATTCCGTCTCCATCAAATGAGTTATAGTCGGCTATATTGGATTTTATTTCTTGGTTGTCTATATTGAATCCTGAATCTATGATTCCTATAGATATGTTTTCTCCTTTATATCCTAAGTTATTATGAACTGTGTCTGCACCTATAGTACTTACTCCCTCACTTATTGTTGCTGGTTTTGGTTTCTGTGGTCTTTTTATGTACTCTATATATGTTTTTTCTTCAAGAATCGGTATTTCTGTGTAGGGTATTTTTGTTTGTATTTTATCTTTATATTTTGTGTCTATATCTATTCCTCTATTTTTTAGTTTCTGTATATATTTTGGACTGTTTTCTGTTAAGTCAACTACAACTTCTAAATTTTTTCTATAGTTGGAGAAAAATTCTTAGAATCGATGTTTTCTAAGTTGGTAGTTGTTAGATAGCTGGGGTTTTTATCTGGAGTATTAGATAGGTTTTGAATTTCTTGGTTATTTGTTTTTTGTGCAGAAATAACACCTATACCGATAGATAGGGATCCTACGAGGAAGATCCAGAGTGTTATAAATAGTATGTGTTTTTTATCCATTTTCTCTATTTTTGTTTTCTGTATTTGTAGATTGATAGAGATAGAATTGTTGCAATAGCAGGAAGTATCGTACCAAAAATAGATGTTTGTGGTTGTGTATTGTCTTCTTTTTTAGTTGTGTTAGTTGTGTTTTGTTGTGTCTGGACATTGTTTTTTGCTGGTTGGGCCTCCATAGGAAGTCTTATATCTATGACATTTTGATGATTACTTAGATTTTTTATCCGGTCTATAGGTATGTATCCCTGTAGTAGGTTTTCTCTTTGTCCGGTATATCTCTGGATTTCTGTGATGTTGTATTGGGATGGTAGATGGGTGTTTTCTTTGAGTTCTATTATTAATTTCACTTTGTTGTTTTTGTAGTCTATATTATGGTTTTCTGCATAGCTCTGTCTATCAGTACTGTTGATTAGTTCGTGTATTGTTGGTTCTATATTGTTTTGTTTGTCTACAGTTAGAGATTTATTGATGTTTTGTGTAGCTACAGTTCCTATAGATATAAATAAAAACAAAATAATTGTTAATAATATTATATATCTTTTCTTATACATTTTATGTAGTATAACAAACTTTTCAGATAAATAAAACTATGGAGAAAACACATTTATTACATTATATACTAATTTAGATATGATTTAGAATATTATGGAGTATTTGAAATCAATGTACGTCAAAACATAGATGACAAGAAGTATTATATTATTTTGTTTTAGTGATTAGTCTTTGTATATTTCATATGTGGTTTTTTTGTATATTTCTGTATTTTTGGTCTAATAGGATTTTTTTAAGAATAAATAAATTTTGTAGGGATTATAGTTTTTTTATTAGTTTGTATTATTGAAATTTACAAAAATTATTTATATCTTTTAGGTTTTGTTGTATTATGGATGAACAAAATTCCAAAATCAACAAAGTATTTTTTTCGAGACGTAATTTTTTGATGACCTCAAGTGGATTAGTAGGTGTTGGATTATCTGGATGTCTGGGGGGTCCACAAATACCAGAATCTAACAACGATAACCCAGATAGTTTCCCACCTGAGGAAGGTACTGAGTGGAGTGAACCAGTACAGGTTGGGGATGGTAAAGCAAGAACTTTTATTACACAAGAGAATGGAGATACGAGATATATTGGTATAGAATTTACAGAACAAGTTTTAGAGGGGCTACCAGAGGAAATTTCTGAATACCATCTTCATCTTCCAAGTAATAATCTATCTGTTTTTGAGTGGGCTGGTATAGATTGGACACCCCAGGGACGTGGACCACAAGAAATCTATACAATACCACACTTCGATCTACACTTTGTGATGGACAACCAGATACACCGTTAGTTGTACCTCGTATGGGTGAACATTTAGTAGACCCCACCTCAAAGGAATTCCATAATGGATCATTTACCCATACCCTTATATGGGGTGCATATGACCCTGATGGCGATGGAACTGGACAGATAACATTTATGGAGATGGTGACAAAAGAATTTCTGGAACAAAAACCAGACATGGTTAGTGGAAAAATAAAATTACCAGACCAACCACCAAAACCAGGAAAGTATCCAACACAATACACAATACGATATCATCAAAACCAAAACATATATACAATAACACTAGAAAACTTCACAGAACTATCCTGATAGCTTGACATAGCTATAAAAATACGGAAGAATACCTAACTTAAAACCAATATAAGTAGTAGTAATTTAGATAATACTATTACAACTTAATTCTTAATATAAGAATTATAGATCCGTGAAGTAGCTAGGATCCAAGTAAATTTATAATTGGTGTACGGCAAAACATAGACGACAGGATAGTCGTATTATGTTTGTGTTTTGTAGATAGCCGTCAAAACATAGAATGTTTCTAGAAGTTTTGTTTTTTAGTTTATTAGTTTTTCTGGGGGGTGTAAGGATGCCACTAATAGCCAGTATTATTAATACTGTATATAGGATTAATAGTAATAGATTATAGGTTGGTTGTTTTTTGTTTTTGGTTTCTTATGTGTTAGTTGTATGGTTGATGGTTTTGATAAATTGGCTTTTTCGTTGGCTGGTGGTGTTAGTTGGGGTTTAGGTGTTTTATTAGTAGGGCTAGGTTCTATTGTGGTTCCAAGCTGGCAGATATTCGTTGATTGGTTAGGTAACTTCTATATAGGATATAGTTCAAGTATTGTCGGAAGTATTATAGGTGGAATATATGGATTCTTTGATGTCTTTATCGGCCTATATGTTTTTCTCTTGCTATACTATTACTTCAAACATAAACTTCCCTCCAAAACATAGACATCTTTACCATCCCTCTATAGTCCAACACTTATTAAAAACCAAAACACAATAAAGAATAATAAAAATTAAAAAAATTACAATAAAATAGGTTTAAATTTTCTAATAGTAAAAATATTTTAACACTTTATTAACTAAAATAATTTTTTTAGCTTACACTATTTACATTTAAACCCCTCTTTTATACTTAATCGAAAATGGTTGTAAGACAAATAGGAGCATTAGGCTTAATCATTATGATGATAACAGTAGGTAGTTTAGGAGGGTTAGCTTATGCACAAGATAACTCTGTAAAAAGTCAAAGTCAAGATTCTCATATACGGGTTAGTAGTAGTGGTTCTATAGATACTACACCAGATACGGCAGTTTTAAATATAGGTATAAGAAAAACTGCAGACAATCCACAAAAAGCAAGAGAAATAACAGCAAGAAACGCCTCTAATGTAAAAGATACATTATCTAACATGGAAATAGTAGAAAACATAAGAACAACACAATTTAACATACGCGAACAAAGAAAAGAAAGAACCATACAAAGACAGGAGTCAAGACCTGAACCACAAGTCCCTGAAAGTCAGGAAACAAGTTATGTAGCAGAGCATGTTCTTGAGGTTAAGGTAAATGATATAAATCAGGTTGGTATGATTATAGATCAAGCCGTAGACAGTGGAGCTACAAACATAGATAATATACGATTTACATTATCTGAGGATAGGCAAGATAGGGTGAAAAACCAAGCTTTAAGAGAGGCTATGAATAGAGCAAGATCTCAGGCACAAACAGTTGCAGATACTGCGGGTATAAGTATCTCTGGAGTGAAATCTGTCGATGCATCGAGCAATTTTGGAGTAGCAGTAAGACAGTTTGATGCAGAGGGTGGTGGTGCTGCTTCTACTAGTACTGATATAGAGCCCGGTCCTGTAGATGTAAATTCACAAGTTACGGTTACATACAACATAAGATAATGTATCTAAACATGGTATCCACAGGAAAGTAAAGACAATAGTAATCTATCTGAGAAGTGGGATGTTCATCATCCAGTAGTCTTTCAGTATGTAACAGAGAGATTTAATATTATATAGAGATAGTTTAGATAAAAACATATAATTTCTGATAAGATTATTTCTAAATCAAAAAACGATATTGAAGACTTAATTGAAGAAGAACTTGATTACTCTAGAAAGCTGTGCTCCCTAAACTCCTAGAATAAAAATGAAAAAGAATCTGTTTTAATGTGGGGAAAATATTCAGAACAAAATAAAGGAGTAGCAATAAAATCTACAATAGAAAAACTATCGAAATCAATAAAACTCCAAGAAGGAATAAAAAATATTCTAATTCAGCTATTATAGATATAGACTATATTAATCTTTATAAGAAAAGAATATAAAAAAATAGTTTATTTTATATAAAAAATCGATTAAAAAATTAATTAAAAAATTAAATTATCACAAATTATAATAAGTACAATAATATAAAATTGATTTAATTATTAATTATTATAAAAT
>JAHENH010000031.1 GCA_018609935.1 Halobacteriales archaeon
TCAAGATTTTTTATTATAAGAAAAGATATTTTATAGATCAACGACCAAAAAAAATATATTATAAAGAAATTCAGTTTATAGTAGGGTTATAATTATGAAAAATATAGAAAAAATAAATAATTTATATCATGGTGTTACTCTGGAAATATATAAATCACAAGAAAAACCCACAATATCATTAGATCTTGGTAAAAAGATAAGAAATAAAATAGAAAATGAGTTCGTATTAACAGGCGACTTATCAGGAAGTCCCTATTTTATACCAAGTGAAACTTTATCTATACCACCAGAAATAATCACCCTCCCACATAAAATATTCAAAAAATTAAATCCAACACCTAAAGAAGGCATGGAAAGAATGTTTTTTATTGTACCTCAAAAATTTATAAAAAAGCTTAATTATACACCTTTTATAGATAAGTTCATATAAATATTAATTTAACACTCATTCTACATTAAAGCATTTTCGAATTTCTCTATGGGATGAGGAGGATAATTGTCTTTCTCACCTAAATTTTTCAATTGAGATCTACAAGAAGCACCTGGAGCAACAATTTTTTCACCATTACTTTCCTGTATTTGATCAAATAATATTTTACCTATTGATTTACTCATTGAATAATGTTCAGCTTCATAGCCAAAACTACCAGCCATCCCACAACAACCGCTATCTAGATTATCAACCTTATACCCAGCATCCTGTAAAATAGAAACTGCATGATGATCTTTTTTCATTGCTTTTTGATGACAATGACCATGATATATAAGGTGTTCATCTATTTCTCTAAAAGAAAAACTAAAATTATTGATGTCTATATATTCACAAATACCATATGTACTTTTTGAGATATATCTAACATCATTAGTAGAAAGAAGATTAGAATAATCTAACTGAAACATTACTGCATCTGATGGCTCTACCGTAACTAGATTCCACCCATCTTTAATCTTAGACAAAACAACCTCCATATTATTTTTTGCCCTACTTCTAGCTTTATCCAAAAAACCTTTTGAGTATGCTGCTCTACCACTAGGACCTATATCCGGTATTTCTATATAAATATCCGCAGATTCAAGCAACTGGACTGCTGATTTAGCCGTATTTGTATATATATAATTTGTATATGTATCTGGAAAAAATAAAACAAAATCTTCAGCATCATCCTTAGAAACTTTATTTTTTCTTTTCTCAAACCAATCCTCAAATGACTGCCTTTTAAATTTAGGTATTTCTGATTCTCTAGCTATACCTAGTAATTTTTCTAAGACTAATTCCGATTTTGGTATACTTTGAGCCAAGTTTGATATAGGATATAAAAAACTTCCTAAATAACATAATTTATCAATATTTGCAAATAAACGGTCTCGTATACTTGAACCATATTTCTGATGATGTTCATATTCTATTTCAGCTTTTAATTTAGCCATATCTACTTCACTTGGACAGTCACGTGCACATCCTTTACATCCTATACATAGATCCATAACCTCATTCATGAACTCATGACTAGTAACATCTTCAGATAGATCACCACTCATTGCTTGTCTAAGTAAATTAGCTCTACCTCTAGTAGATGTTATTTCTTCTCTAGAAGCCCGATATGTAGGACACATAACACCTCCATTGGTTTTTTGTAATCCCCTACATCCACCACATCCATGACAGAGTTCAACCATTCCCTGTAATCCGTTTTGGTTTTGCCAAACCAAGTTAGACTGAAATCCTTGATTAAATTCGTATTCCAAATCAAATCGTAAATTTTCAGTTAAATCCATTTCCCCATAGATCTGTCCAGGATTTAGAATTTCATCAGGATCAAACGATTCCTTTAAAGTTCTAAATATTTTCAAGACATCTTCACCATATAGTTTTTTATTCCATTGTGTACGGGCTCTCCCATCTCCATGTTCACCAGATATACTACCATTATATTTTATTACTAAATCTGTGACATTCTTAGATATATTTTTCATCTTTTCTATTCCGTCAATAGTTTTCGTATTTATCAATGGTCTGATATGTAAAACACCGGGACCAGCATGGCCATAAAAACTAGCATATGTTTCATTATTATCTAAAATTTCTTGAAATTCAGAAACAAAATCAGCTAGATTCTCTGGGGGTACAGCACAGTCTTCTATAAAAGAAATATGTTTTTCATCTGTAGTACGAGATAACAATATAGGTAGCCCACTTTTACGTAATTTCCAGAGATTATTTCTTTCTGCTTCCGTATAAGCCTCTATATAATCAAAAGCTCTTCCTGTTTCATTAGATTTCTCATTATTCTTTTCTACTCTATCTTTCACTAGTCTAGCTACCTTTTTTTTACTTTGTTCATCATTCTCAGCATAAAATTCAACTAAGAGAACTGACTTTGCCTCTTCAGGAACCATAGAATCAACAAGATCACTAAATTCCTCGGTATCATAAGCTAAATCTAATAATACATCATCAAGTATTTCAACTGCAACAGGATCGTGGTATAATACATTTTTTACATCATTTAAAGCATCTAATAGATCTCTATATGCTAACATTACCATAGATTTTGTTTTAGGTATCGGTTCTAAAGAAATAGTTAACTCAGTAACAACTGCAAGAGTTCCTTCACTACCACCTAACAATTTTGCTATATTGATCTTCCCTTCTTGTTTATCTTCAACTAACTTATCTATATTATAACCTGAAACGTTTCTTTTTATATTAGGATATGAATTTTTTATCTTTTCTTCTTTTTTATCTAATATATCAAATATTTGTTGATGTATCTGTGATTCTATATCTTTACCGTTTACAGCTTTCTTTTTTAGTTCATCAAGTTCGATTTCTTTGAATCTTGTTATAGAACCATCTGAGAGGACTGCTTCACATTCTTCTATGTAAGCATCGGTTTTTCCATATTTCAAAGAATGTGATCCAGTAGAATTATTACCTAAAGCACCTCCTATAGTGCTTTTATCGCTCCAAGCAGGGTCAGGAGCAAACTTTAAATTATAATTCTCCAACTCGTTATTTATTTCATCTAAAATGGCTCCGGGTTGAACTTTCATTTTTCTAGAGGCCTTATCAATAGAAATCAAATCATCCATATATCGGGTGAAATCTAAAACTACTGCCTTATTTACTGCCTGACCAGCTAGACTAGTACCTGCACCCCTTGGAAGCACAGGAATAGACATTTTAAAACAATATTCAACTACTTTTCCAACATCGTTCTTAGAACTAGGAAAAACTACCCCTATAGGTATTACTTTATAAACACTTGCATCAGTAGAATATAAATGTCTAGAATATTCATCAAACCTTACATCACCATCTATTCTATCCTTAATCTCCTCAACAAATTCTGGATTTACTATTTCACCAGAACTATAATCATAATCACTACGATGGTCAAGGCTTGGATTACTTTCTAGGGAAACCATATACCTATTTTTTAATTATTTAACCAAAAATAAGTAAAAAAGAAATATTAATCTTCCTAATACAACTAAAAGTTATATCTTATATATTCCCACTATTATAATTAATACCTAAAAAACCCAATAAATAACACAGTAGAATCTTTACTTACAGTGGTTCAAGGAGAAAAACCAGGTTCAGTTGCGTAAGGGTATCAACTCTCTAAATAAGGAAAAATATATTTAGATCCTAAAAATGAGAAGTTAGAAGAATCTAAAAAGTTTCAGGAAAAATATTAATATAAGATATATGGTAACCAAAGAATCTAGAAATATTTTAAAAAATGGAGATGTTGCACCTGATTTTTATCTTAAAGGTACTGAGGGAAAAAAATATAGTCTAGATGATTTTTCGGACTATAAAGGACTTCTTATAGTTTTTACATGTAACCATTGTCCATATGCACAGTCTAAATTTAATATTCTAAACAGAATAGCAGAAGAATATCCTGAAATAGCTGTTGTAGGTATAAATCCAAATGATTCAAATGAATATCCTGAAGATTCATTTGATCGTATGAAAGAACTAACACAGAAAGGTAAAATAAAATATGATGCTTACCTAAGAGATGAAAACCAAGAGATAGCTAGAAAATATGGAGCAATATGCACTCCTGATCCATTTCTTTTCAAAAATGAGGGTGACGAATTTCGTTTAGTATATCATGGAAGATTAGATGACGCATTAAATCCAGATGAACAACCTACTAAAGAACATATAATAGAAGCTATAGAAAATATACTACAAAATAAAGAAATAAAAAAAGATTTCCTACCCTCAAGAGGATGTTCTATTAAATGGAAAGAATATAATGAAGTGGAAAAACCATTTAATAAGAATCTAAAATTTTCAAATGAAAAAATCATTGACTTCATAGGCAATATTAAAAATCAACTCAAAAAAGAGGGAGAAATATCTATATCACCCCCAGGGGAAGGATGGAAAACAAGTATTGATTATAAGGACTCTATAAAACTAGAGATAAGTTCAGATCAAAATAGCTTAGACCTGAGTTTTAAATTTAGCAACTAATAAATGGTTATTTTTGTAACAGGAAACAAGGGAAAGCTAAAAGAAGCCAGATCAATATTAGATATAAAAATAGAAAAAAATAACATAGGATATACAGAGATACAATCAGACTCATTAACTGACATAGCAGAATATGGAGTAGTTGAAGCATATAATAACCTTAGAAAACCGTGTTTTGTTGAGGACTCAGGACTCTTCATCTCAGATCTAGATGGATTTCCTGGACCTTATTCATCGTATACCTATAAAAAATTAGGTAATAAAGGTGTCTTAAAAATTTTAAAAAATTCAAACAGTAGAGACGCAATATTTAAAAGTGTTATTTCGTACCATAATTCTTCATCAATAAAGAGTTTCGAAGGTAGTACTAAAGGAAAAATAACTGAGAAACCTAGGGGAAATAAGGGATTCGGTTTTGATCCAATCTTCGAAATTGAAGAGAGAACATATGCTGAAATGAGTGAAAAAGATAAAAATAATATATCCCATAGGAAAAAAGCTCTAGAAAAATTTTCAAATTGGTATAAAAACGAAGGGATGTAAAAATAGTATTTTTAACTAGTATACTATTATATAATAAAATAGCTTCAAAATTTAACTAAATAGAGTTAAAAATCTTAGAATTTAACATAAATTATATATAGATTTCCTTGATAGTATATTTTATCTTGAAATTCCTATTTAGAATTAAAATTGATATACATCAATAATGTTAAGGAGGTTAGACAGAGTAATATAGATATATGGTTAGAATGCATACCCAAGGTAGAGGAGAAAGCGGATCTACAAAACCTGTAGTTGATAGTCCACCTGAATGGAGTTGTCAAGATGAAGAAGCAATAGAAGAAAAAATAATAGAGCTATCAAAGAAAGGTCTGTCTAGTTCCGAGATAGGAATAAAATTAAGAGATCAAGGAGTAAAGGGAAAACCTGTTCCTGATGTAAAGCTTGTAACAGGTAAAAAAATAAGCGAGATTCTAAAAGAAAATGATCTGAGTCCTGAATATCCTGAAGATTTAGTTAATTTAATGAAGAAAGCTATTAAAATCCGTGATCACCTAGAAAATCAGCCTAATGATAAGTCAAATAAACGTGCTCTACAGAATACAGAAAATAAAATAAGAAGACTAATAAACTATTATAAGTCTGAAAATAAACTCCCAGAAAACTTTAGATATAACGAAAAATTAGCCCGTGATATATTAGAATAATATGAAAAAGGAAGCTCAATTTATAACAGAACATAATTCATCAGAAAAAATAGCAAAGTCTATTATACCAGATAATACAGGAGACATAGAAACAAAAATAGAAAATCAAAAAATAAAGACTCATATAAAAAGAGAGAATATTGGATCGCTAAGGTCCACCTGCGATGATTATATAAAAAATCTTATTGTTGCTTCAAAAATAATACAATAATATATCTATAAAATCTATATAAAATATAGGAAAATATCTGTTATCAATCTTAAATATTTTAACCCTTCTAAAAGAACAACTAATATAGAAGGGCGCGTAGCTCAGTTTGGACAGAGCACGAGGCTTCTAACCTCGCCGCCGGGGGTTCAAATCCCTCCGCGCCCGTGTGCTTAATAGTTATTTATCAAAAAATATTTCACCTAAAGGTTTAGTGTCACCTATATATATACGTTTTCTGCACACAGAAATAAAAAAAATACCTAAACATATCGCTATTATACAGGATGGAAACAGGCGATTTGCACAAAAAAAAGGGAAAAAGCCTATAGAAGGACATGAATACGGAACAGAGACAACAGAAAAAGTATTAGAGTGGTGTCTAGATCTCGACATAGAGAAAATAACACTATATACTTTATCTACAGAAAACTTGGACAGACCTCAAGAAGAACTTGATCATCTATTTAATTTAATTGAAGAAAGATTGATAAAACTAAAAGATGAAGAAAAGATACATAATAAAGAAGTTAAAATAACCGGTATTGGAGAAATAGAAAAACTTCCTAATAGAGTTAAAGAGGCTCTCAGAGAAGTCGAATCATCTACTAAAGAATATAATAAATATAGTTTAGATATAGCGATTGGATACGGAGGTAGACAAGAACTCCTTAAAGCAACTAGAGGGATATTAAAAAAAATTAAAATAGATGAAATAAAACCAGAAGACATAGACGAAAAAACAGTATCTAAACACATTTATACCAATACTCAAGATGTGGATCTCTTGATAAGAACCGGAGGCGAAGAACGGACTTCTAATTTTTTACCATGGCAAGCAAACGGAAATGAATCAGTAGTATACTTCTGTGATCCATATTGGCCCGAATTTAGAAAAATAGATTTTTTAAGAGCTGTCAGAACATTTAGTGAAAGGGAAACTGGAAACAAAAATAAAGGAATAGATAGAATAAAAAACATATATAAAGCATTTATTTGATATTCTTACCTCTTTTTCCAGTATGGATCAATCCATTTTATTTTCTATCTACATCCCATACACTCTGAGTTAGAAGGATTGAATAATAAAGAAGGATTGAATAATAGCAAAAAAACGTCCAGTTAAAAGATTATACTACAAATTATCCCAATTAGAAAAGAGTAACTAATTCTTCCAAATTAGTAAAATCCTAATTATTTTCCAAAACCTAACTTTATAAGATGTTTCCATATTTTCAGTTTAAATTCCATAATAAAGAAAAAATCTTATTTTTGATTCCTCCGTGTATTCCAAATATTTCTTTCATTTCTTCTATATTAAGTTCAAAATCAAATATATCTATGTTTTCTTCAAGGTGTTCTTTAGTACTAGCTTTTGGTATAGCTACTACATTGTCTTGTTGTATAAGCCATCTTAGTGCCGTTTGAAATTCGTTTTTATTATATCTACCCCCTATCTTTCTTTAATGTTCGGTTTCCATACACTTTTCCTCTTGCTAATGGACTATAAGCAGTAAGACAGATGTCTTTTTTCAAACAGAATTTAAGTAACTTTTCTTGTCTATACATGGGATGATACTTAACTTGATTAGTTATTATTGGCGTGCTAGATGCATCCATAGCTTTTTTGTTTGTTCTACTGAAAAATTACTGACTCCTATATAGTTTATTTTATCTTTATCTTGTAATTTATTCATCTCATGGATATATTCATGTATAGGGACTTTTCTACTAGGAGCGTGAATTAATAAAAGATCAACATAGTTAGTTCTTAATTTTTCTAAACTATCCATAAAAGATTGGTATAGCTTACCCTTTCCTAGATTTTTTCTTTTAGTTTTTGTCACTATAAAAAGTTTATCTCTCTCAATTCGGGAATTTTCAATAACTTCCCCTATTTCACTTTCGTTTCCATATAGTTGGGCCGTATCAATATGTCTATATCCTAGGTCCAATGCCTGTTCAACTGTATTTATACATTCGTTCCCTGTTATCTGTGCAGTACCAAGACCTAAAACTGGAACTTTAACATCTCTAACTACTTCATCATCCATAATAGTTAATAACTAAAAAATAATTGTCTTTTTATTATAAATTTAAATCTTTATATATAAAAAATATTGGTTATTATAGTTTATCTTGTAAGTTAGTAGAAGTATTATTTTTAAAGAAATTAGTTAAATTATTGTATCTTGTATAATAGATTAACTATTTTATTCTATATTTATTATAAAATTTCTGAATTTTTGTATATTGTTATGGAATTCAGTTTATTATGTTTTTATAAGACTCCCGCTTTTTCGGCTTTTTCAACCATGTTTTTAGCCATTTTATGGGTTGCTTCATCTACCATTTCCCCATCAACAGACACTGCTCCTCTTCCTTCTTCTTGAGCTTTTTGGTATTCCTCTACTATTTTTGAAGCTTTTTTTGCTTCTTCTTCACTTGGTGCAAATATTTTATTAGCGGGATCTATTTGAGAAGGATGTATAGCCCATTTCCCATCACATCCTAACATAGAAGCATATTTACAGGAATTCCTAAATCCTTCTGTATTATCTATATCAGCGTAAGGACCATCAATTGCTTGTAGACCATTTGCTTTAGCAACATGAGCTATTCTTGCAAGTTGGTAATGCCAATAATGTCCTGGATAGCCTTCACCACTGCCTATTGTTAGACTAGCAGCTCCAACACTTGCTGTATAATCACCAGGTCCGAAAACTAGCGATTCTATTCTGTCACTAGCTACTGCTATTTCCTTTATATTTGTCATTCCCTCAGCACTCTCTATCTGACATTGGAAACCTATTTCACCTTCCGAAAGTCCATTATTTACTTCTACTTGGGTTAGTAAATTGTCAACTGTTTTTACTACAGAAGAATGATGGACCATTGGAACCATTATATTATCTACATACTCTCCTGCTTGCTCTATAACTTCTATTATGTCGTTATACCACCATTTAGTGTCAACACCATTAATTCTGTAACATGGAATTGTATCACTCCAGTCATATTCCTTTAATCCTTCTATAACATTTTCTCTAGCATCTACCTTCTCGTTTGGAGCTACTGCATCCTCAAGATCTAGGAAAGCTTCATCTGCATCTGATGCAGCAGCGTTCTCTATCATGTTTATATCACTACCAGGCGTCGCTAGCTGTGTTCGTCTTAATTTTATTTCGGCCATATAGATGAATCTGTTAGTATCTTTTTATTCCTTTTTATCCAGAATAGCCTTCAGATTCTTCTAGTCTTCTACTAGCTTCTGAATCAAATTCTTCTTCTATTTCTTGGTATCTATCAACGAATGAGAGTTCATGATGGCTTTCCGTTGGATGTCCTAGATAACGTTGTTCTAGGTCAAACTGAGCTTTCTCGTCTTCTTCGGCTAGTTTCTTGAAGTCTTCATATACATGATGGGCTCCAGAGTGTAAAGCGAATAATGTTATAAATATGTATTTATATCCTAGGTCCCCAAGTTCTTGGAAGGTTAGTGGGTCTTCCTTTTGAGACCATTTAAAGGATGAAGAGTAGTTAAATGCTAGGTCAATATCCGGATGAGTTTCGTGTATTTGTTCTGAATATCTGACAGCATCTTCTCTAGATGGGTCTGGCATTTCTGGCCATACTAAATCTACCCCAATATCTGCGAACATTCTACCTCTTTCAAGGTGTTCTTCCCAATCTCCATTAGCGCTTCCATAAGCATCTGTTCTTGCTATAACAACAGTGTCTTCACTTTGTTTAGCATCTATAGCAGCTTCGAATCTGCCTCTTGCTTCGTCTCTATCTACAATTTGTTTTCCTGCTATGTGTCCGCATCTTTTTGGAGTTACTTGGTCTTCTATGTGTACTGCTGCTACTCCTACTTTTTCGTATTCTCTTACAGCTCTCCTGACATTTTGAACTCCTCCATATCCTGTGTCACAGTCAGCTATAACAGGTAGGTCTGTAGCTTCGACTATTCTTTTCGCATTTTCCACCATCTCCGTCATTGTAACCATCTCTAGGTCAGGGAAACCAAACTGTCCTAGAACTGTAGAATATCCACTCATATAAGCAGCATCGTGACCAGTCATTTCAGCCAACCTAGCATCTAGAGCATGATATAATCCGGGAGCAAAAACAAAATCTTGGTTGTCAAGCATCTCACGTAACTCCCTTCCTTTATAATTATCTATGTCTCTATATGTGTAATCTCTTTCATCTCTTCTTCCCGCCATTGTTAAATCCGCTACTCACGGCTTCGATTAAAACTTTTCTAATTAGACCAGATTTTGTTTTTATTCATATGTCCGAAAAAATTCTTTAATCATTAATAATTATTAGATAAATGTTGAAAATTAATTTCAAATCATGCTAGAACTATTGAAGATACTTTAATAATAACTAAAAACAATAATTTATCCCTTTTAATTAATCTAATTTATATTTTAAACTAAAAATAAATTATATAGTAGGTTATTTAAAAAAAACAAGGAAAATATAGTAATACTTAAAAATACATCTAAATTATTTATAATTTTTATTAATAAAGTTTATAGTATATAACAATAGATAAAAGACACATAAAATCTAATTATTAACTACAATACACTAAAAATACACCACATAATAAATAACTATAAATTAAAATAATCAATAAAAACTATAACTCAATTAAAATAGATGAAAAAAGGTATCCGAATACTTGGAATAGCAGAAAGCTATCAAGACAAAAAATCTAATATTGCCGGCATAGTTATGAGAAAAGATCTAATAATAGATGGTTTTGAATTCGGACACATTAAAGTAGGAAAACTAGATGCTACAAAAACAATAATAAACCTATATAAAAGAATAAATAGAGACGATATTCATATAATAATGATTTCAGGATTAGCCCTGGCATGGTATAACATAGTAGATATCCAAAAAATAAATAAAAAAATAAATATACCAATAATATCAGTTACCTATGAAGAAAGTGAAGGACTAACAAAACATATAAAAAAAGAATTTAAACAACAAGAAAAACAAAAAAGGCTAAATATATATAACAGACAACCTAAAAGAACCAAGATAAATTTATCAAAACAAAAAAACGGCTATATACGCTATATAGATATAAAACAAAACAGAGCCGAAAAACTAGTAAAAAACTTAACTAAACAAGGAAAAAAACCTGAACCACTTAGAGTTGCAAAACTAGCTGCACGCGCATATTCAAAAAATAAGAAGATCCAAACAGAAAATCAAAATTAATATCCTAAATACAATCCTCTGATATAAAATATAGTTCTATGGAAGAAATCAATACTGAAATAAATTTAGATCTTACTTTTCAACGTTATACATAATATCATTTGTCTTTTCGTACTTTTTTTAAAAAATTAACCCATCTCTCATAATCCTTTTTTTCCTTTCTTTTAATTTTTTTATTTATATCTATATCCTCGCTAGACTTATTTAAAATAGTAAGAGCTCTTTCAATACCAGAAATCCTTTCTACAATATCTAGACCCTCATCATAACTTATTTTACCTTCTTTAAGAGTATTATACAGATCCTTTTTCTCATCTTTCAATTTATTTTCCAACTCATATATAAAATCACCATCCAGGTCATCTTTTAGGTCACTAAATATCAAATTTCTTAAATTAATATTCTCACCTTGAACTTCTATAGTTTCAGGTATTTCAGATCCTAAAGAAGCTGAATCTTTTTCCACTTTTGCTAATAAACTTTTTCTTTCATATTCTTTCATAAATACCACAGCTGAGATGTCTTAGCTTAATAAAATAATAATAGACAAAATTATTTTAAGGTAACCACTTTGCCAACTATGACATTCTCTATGTCCTAAGTACGAAGTTTTCCTGTATCTACATACCAGCTTAGAGATACAACGATAAAGCATCCCCAGAGGTGACGTTTCCATGGTGTCAGAAGAGTTACACTCCAGCATACTGTGTCTACAAATACTATAATCTTATCAAAAATATTCTATAGATGTATTTAGATCATGATTTATCTTTAAACTATACACACTACATTTATGGGTATATCCGGATAGATCAATATCCACGTTATTATTACAACCAAGATTAGAACAATCTCTTATATGTATCTTACCAACCAACCACTAATACTTACTTACGAACTTATAACTGCATAAATAACCATAAAAACAAACTCATTCAATACATGATTAGGAATATGTAGATTAAGTTTCGATGACTAACGTTCAGATAAACTCCTACTGTCTAAGCCCTCAAAAACTATCACATCATAAATTGTCAACATATATAGTGGACAGTTTATATAGAAAGTCAAAACTTGTGTTCCTAAACTTCTTATGTACTTTTGATAAAATAATGTTTTTTTGTTTTTCTAATTATTTATTTTCCTTTACTTTTCTTGATAGCTTCTTTTGTTCTCTACATAACCTGTTTCCACTTATCTTTTATTAGTTATTTTAAATCATTTATTTTTCTATCAGTACTATACTTAAGAAAACTGGACACATTTAAATCAAGATCTACAATATTTGAGTCTACTCTAACTAGTTTTTATCAGGCCTTACTAATTTAAGACTTAATATTAGTTTCCAATCATTTTTACTATATCTTTTTATTATTCCTTTGATGTTTTTAACATCTTCTGGTATTTGTCAGTGAAGGTTTATTGGTATGTTCTCTATCTTGCTTAGATGTATGTATTCTTCTTTTTGGTTTACTTTAAATCCTGACTTTTTGTACTCTATACTGTTTATACTTTTATTGTCTGCTGGACAAGTTTTGAATGTCCGTTTTGAGCTCTGTGTTTGACTTTTGTTTCCACATTGGTAGTTTTTTCCGGATTTCATATTTTGAAATCCACACAAACGAATTGTTGAATTTTTCTGAAACTTTGTTATAGATGCCTTTTTTGTATCTAGAAATTTTTCTATAACTGTCATGTACTCCTTTTTGTAGAATTAAAGCCACACTTGAATAAGAATTTCTATTTCTATGCCTTTATTTCATTATATAATATTATTATAATTTTATAGCTTAAATACATTAGTGCGGATAAGGAGATTCATAAATACTCTCCCTGAATGAAAAAGTCCTATTTTTCCCTATACTAACCAAAAAACAAATAAATTATCTAAGGATTTAATTAACTTATTTCAATTCAAATGTGATATATAATAGGAAAAGTATGAATTAATAAAGATTTTAGGATAATAAAACCTGTTTTCCCTTATGGAATGTGAAGAGTGTGGGGAAAAAACAACTATGCCATATGAATGCAGTTTTTGTGGCAAAAACTATTGTTCTGAACATAGACTACCAGAAAACCATTCTTGTATGGGGCTCTCCTCTTATGAAAAAAATATAAGAAAAGAAGGTAAGCTATATAAAGGATCAAATAAAGAAAAAACACGAAAAACAGGTATTACATCAAAAATTAACAAAATAAAAAGAAATATATCTTTATATTTTAATAATAATGTAACATTCTTCTTTTTAACTTTAATAGTTATAGTCTATATATTCCAACTATTTACATTAATAACTTTTGGCGGTGAAATACACAACAAAATTTTTACATTTAGTACTGAAAATCCATTTTATATTTGGACCTGGATAATATCTATATTCTCTCATGCACCACCTCCAAACTTTGGACATATATTCATAAATGGACTTGTTTTATTTTTCTTTGGAACAGTGTTAGAACAACATATTGGGAGTAAAAGATTCTTCTATTTGTTTATAATAACAGGTATAATAGCAGGAATAACCCAAATCTCTATAGCAATTATTACAAATACAACAATCAGAGTTTTAGGAGCGTCAGGAGCTATAATGGCTGTTCTGGGAACCCTTACTATCTTAAATCCAAATTTACGAGTGTATCTATGGTTCTTTATTCCAGTACCGTTATGGATAATCACAATATTCTATGCAATTATAGACATAACAGCCCTTTCAATAGCTGGACCAGGAGCAGGAAGTGTAGCTAGATTAGCTCATCTTTCCGGTCTAGCCTTAGGTTTATTATACGGTCAGAAATTGAAAAAAGAAGGAATCTCACTAAAACAAAAAATGAAAATAGGAGACGGGGGTCCAGGAGGCGGAGGGTCTGGAGGAAAATTCCCCTAAAATAAATAAAATATATAAAGAGAAAGAAAGAATCTATTTTATATTATATAAACGTAAATCAGGTCTTTAATTTCAGAAAATAAAATATTTAAATATATCTATAGATTGGAATAGTAGTTAGATAGTTTTAGATTATCTCTGTTTTCATTAGCTATTTTGTTAACTATTAATTTCTTTTCTTCCGCTTTCTCAGGCTCATCATGTTTTAGGCAGTTATATATTGCTAAATTTCTAGCTATTTCAAAAAGAATATCCTTTTCTCTACCACCTATTTCTATTGCAGCTCTATATAAACTTAGAAAACCACCACAATTAGTTTTAAGATCTTTTCTATCAATCCCTTCATTAATTTTCTTATTTTTCTCCAAATCTATATTTTCAGTCTCTATATCTATATTAAGAGAGCTAGCTCTAGTTGCTCCAAATTTATTTATAACCTCAGTCACAATTCTGTGATGATCAATAAGTTTTTCAAAACCTAAAGTAATCAAAAGGTCAGCTGCTATTAATAGAAAATCTTCTGTTATAGGTTCATAGTCTACCTTTTTCCAAGAATTACTATCAACTATTTCTTTGGTAGTTTTCAATCCAACAAATAAAAGTTGTAAACCAGTAGCTTCATTTATTCTACCACCTGCAGATACACATAAAAAACCTGGAGACATCTCAGAACTTTCAATTAATTCCTCCAATATATTTTGAAGACTCTCCTGATCTATATCGTTAATACATTTATGTATCCCCTTATTTAATAATTTAGAGACTTCGTCAATACTATATTCGATATTTCTAGTATAATCTTCACTCATTTAAAGAGATCTTTTAAGTTCAGCTATTGCATCAGTTAGTTCCATAGTAATTTCTTTAGCATCATAAATAGATTTCGCTATATTATTTAAATTATCTATTTCTCCTTCCATATGATTTATAAATTCCTCATCAAAAGCATCAGCCCTTTTTCCCACTTCAAACCATTTTATCGCTTCTCTTAGGTATTCCTCATTTTCAACTTCAATATCAGACTTAAAAGAATTAAGTATTCCAACTATGTTTTCCCCTTTCACCTCCATAATCGAAGTAGAATCAGGTAGTGAAGAACGAAAAGCTTCTATCGAGTCTTCTACCTTTCTCTCAATCTCTTCCGAAGCCTCAGAAAAAAGTCCCTCATCATCTAAAGAAGCTTCCATATAATAAGTATAAGAGAACTGTCAACTTAATATATTTATCTCCTATATTATTTTTAAGCTAAACCTCAAAAAGAAATATAGCAAGATTTAGTGTTAATAAATAAAATAGCCAGACAAAAATATAAGTATTGATAATTAAATCCACTAATATAGAAATTATTATTCTAAAGAGATTTAATTTTTAGATCTCTAGTTGGAGTCTAATTATGTAGAACTCTACTTTTTGAATTATAAATAATATTTATTTTCCTTTTGGTAGAACTTTATCTATTTCCATCATTGGATATCCTTCCTCCTCACTCATACTTACAACTACCCTATTATTTTGGTCTGTTACTGTTAAAACAATATTGAGCATATTTCCCTCAACTTCTGTATAACCAAACCTATTAGAACTTATTTTATCTATATCTACTTCAACATCCTCCACAAATCTTTGACTACTTACACTTTTTTCAATAGTTGTCTCTAAATATTCAACACCTTCCTCAGAAATAGGTGTACCAATGAATTGATGATAAAGACCACCCATTTTTATTCCAGCTTCAAAACATAGTTTTTGTATATCGTCTACCATAGAAAAATAAAGTCCTTCAATCTTTTTTTTGTTGCTTATTTAACAATATTAGAGAAATAAAAAAATAGTAGATGGTATAAAAATAATGCTATATATCTGTTTTTATTGGGATAAAATGTCTTCAGCGACTTCTACCCCATTGCCTTCTATTTCTATTTTTTCTTCTAATATTTCTTGAAGTGCTTTTATTACTCTCAATACATCGTTATCAGTTATATTAGCCATTGTGGCTATTCTTATTATTTCACCTCCTAGATGAGCTTGTCCACCACTTATTGATATATTTCTTTTTTTCATAGAAGATAATATATCTTTATCACTAGTTCCCTCTGGTAGATCTATCGCTGTAACAGTATTTGAATACTGGCTTCCTTTTTTTAGATCTGCAAAAAGATTAAGACCCATGGTAGTAACCGATTCTCTTATAAGCTTAGATAATCTTCTATGTCTTTCAATACGTTTTCCTAATCCTTCTTCTTTTATTATTCTAAGAGCTTCTCTTAGCCCTCTAAAAAGAGATATACTGCTAGTATAAGGGGTTTGATTATCTTGAAGTTTTTCAAGGTGTCTTTGTCCATCAAGATAGAATGGTGAATTACTACTATCTAGTTTATTTTTTGCTTCCTTACTAATAGATAAAGCACTTAAACCTGGAGGTGCACCAATACATTTCTGGGACCCTACTACTGCTACATCAACTCCCCAATCATCTATTCTAACATCATCTCCACCTATGCTTGTTACTCCATCCATGATGAACAACGCGCCATTTTCCTCAGCTATTTCAGCTACTTCAGAGACAGGATTTAATATCCCTGTTGATGTCTCATTATGTACCATTGTTACTGCATCAACATCTTTATCAACTACTTTATCTATTTCTTCTAAACTAAATGAATCTCCCCATCTTACGTTTATCTCTCTTAAACTGTTAGTATAACGTTCCGATATTCTACGAAATCTTCTACCAAACTTTCCATTAACTAGAGAAACAACAACATCATCTGGTTTTATTAAATTAGAAACTCCAGCCTCCATAGCACCTGAACCACTAGAATTAAAAATCAATATATCATTATCTGTCTGAAAAACATCATTTAATAAATTGCTACATTCATTATATATTTTTTCAAATTCTTCACTTCTATGAGAAATCATAGGAAGGGACATAGCGTCTCTTATTTTTTGTTCTAGTGGAACAGGCCCAGGATTCATTAACAGAAAATCATCTTCCATAAAATCGATTCGTGTTGATTATTAAAATATTATAAGTTTTTCTTAAAATATGATATAAAACAGTTTATTTAAATATATTAAAAAGATAAAAAGTTAGGATTATCTAAGATGAGTGACAGCTTTTTCTATTATATTAAACGCTTTTTTTATATTTTCACGTGAATTAGCATATGAGATTCTTGCATATCCCTCTCCATTATCACCAAAAGCCTCCCCAGGAACAGTGATAACACCTTTATCCAAACATTCCTCAACAAACCCTCTAGGAACTTTAGGAAAAACATAAAAAGCCCCTCTAGGAACAGGAGTTTCTAGCCCAATCTTTTCCAACCTTTCAAGAACTAAATCACGTCTTTTTCTAAATTCTTCGTTCATATTCTCAGTAATTTCTTGTGTCTCTCTATTAGTTAGCGCTTCCAGAACACCATATTGAGCTGGTGCACTAGCACATGCTTGTATATATTGATGTACTTTAATCATCTCATCTATTCTATCCTTAGAAGCAACTACATATCCCAGCCTCCAACCAGTCATAGAAAAACGTTTAGAAGCTCCGTTTACTACAACGATATTATCCCCAAACTCAGCAGGGGAATAATGACTACCATCATAGACAAGACTGCTATATACTTCATCACTAATTAACGTTATATCATAATCGTCTGCCATCTCAGCTAAAGCCTTTATTTCTTTTTTACTTTGAACAGAGCCAGTAGGGTTAGCAGGAGAATTAACAAATATAGCTACAGTATCACCAGATATAGCTTCTTTAATAGAGGTAGGATCTAACCTTAAATCTTCATCAAGCTTAACAGGTTTAGGTTTTGCATCAGCTACCTTAGCTAAAGCATCGTAAGATACAAAACCTGGATCTGGTATTAAAACCTCATCACCAGGATCAACGTGTGCTTCAACAGCAATATGAAGAGCTTCACTAGCTCCAGAAGTTATAAGAACTTCATCAGATGAAGCTTCAAAACATATATCCTCCGAAACAGCATCTCTTAATTCCTTTATTCCTTGATTGGAAGTATATCCATCAGCTTTACCGTCATTTATAGCCTCTATAGCTGCTTGTTTAGCCATTTCAGGCGATGGAAAATCAGGCTGACCTAACCCAAGATTAATATCGTCTTGTCCCGCAGCTTCAAATATACGACGTATACCACTTATTCTTATTCTTTTAGTTCTAGAAGCAAATTTCATATCTAACTAACACATTCTGTCTGTTTGACTTATTTGTTCTATAGATATAGATCTTACCAGTTATAACGACCAACTAAAAATTTCAAACTTACAATAATGTTATAAAATATCAAATGCTTTTTTTCGCATATTTTTTTCTTCTTCATTGGTTATTTTTAGTTCAGGTACCTGCACCGGATTTCCATCTTTATCTATAGCTACATAAGTAAAACAAGATTCAGTTATAATATTGAAACAATTTTCATTATAAGACCTCGAAGACACTTTTATATATACGTTGACGCTTGTATTTCCAGAATCATAGACATAGGACTTTATTTTTGCTATACTTCCTATATTTAAAGGATTTTCAAAATTTATTTCCCCAAATTTGGCAGTTACACATTCATTACCAGAGAAGCGGATAGTTGATAATTCACCAGCGTCATCCATCCACATTACAATTTTTCCAGCATGAGCTGTGTTATTATTATTGGAGTTCTTAGGTCTAACCCTAATTATGTTCTCAACACAGGTTTCTAAAACACTAGCCATAAATTATAAATTAAACATTAAAAAATATTAATTATTTTTTATTTAATTAAACCTATTATAGGTATAATCTATTTATATTCAAATATATTTACATTTTTGAACTTTTGATATAGTTTTTTCCTCAAATTCTTTAGCTTTTTCCCCATCTATGGGATTTTCCATATCCACAGATTCATTAAAAGTCCAAACAGGAGAATAAGTATTCTCTATAGTTTTTTTATCAAATTTTATATTTTCTTTCTCTAATAATTCCCTAATTTCCTGTATTAAAAATTCGTATGGATTCGGCCCTTTTGGTTTTTTTTCTTCAATTATCTTATCCTTTGTTCTCCATATCCATTTTCCTCTATAGTCACTTTCAAGTTCTTTTTCAGAATCAGCATATTCAAATTCTATTTTAGCACCATCAAAAAATAATTTCATCTTTTTCTGTGTTTCTTGGAATCCTTTACCGACGTGGATTACAGCTTTTGAATTTTTATCAAAAACATCCCCCTGCACTCTATATTTAGCCTTTGCAGCTGTTGGATAGTCAGAATATTCAGGTTCAACTTTATATATATCACTTTCGAAAAGTTCTGTTAATCTACCTCCAATAGAAACTATGACTTCTAGTGGATGTATCCAATCTAAAAATATACCTCCATTTTTAGGTTCAAACAACCAACCTCTACGTTTATCCTCTTCATTTTTTTCTTCAATAAATGTAGCATCTATTTTTTTTATTGGGCCATATTTTTTTGTTGCTCTCCGTATTATATCTGGCATTTCTAAAGTAGGTAGCTTGTTTAGATAATGTAGATGCAAAAGAGAAAGATTCCATAAGTTTTCTGAATCTATATAATCTAATACATCATAAAATTCCTTTCTATTAGCTCCATATGATTTCTCAGTAATTGTTGCAATACCTCTTTTAAGAGATTCTAAAGTTTGGTCTCTATGAAACTCTATAGGACTAGCAATTTGTACAACATCTAAACCATCAAAAAAAGAATTAGGTAAACTTTCGCCCTTATTTACAGTATAATGATTTTCTTTTTTTATATTTAATTTTTTCAATAAACCCTTTTTATCTTTATAGCTGAGAACATCAGCTGTCTTATATACATCAAAACTACTTCCACTTATTCCTGCATATAATCTTTCTGACCAATGCCCAGCTCCTACTATACCCACTTTATATACCATTATATAAATATATCTAAAATATTACTTAGCTTTTTAATTAACATATTTTCCTAATTTATTTTTTACAAGTATTGTACTTAGCCTTATCCTCTACCATATTAATAGATAGTTGGAAAAAATGTTAAATCTATTGTTCAAGAATCAAGACTAACTTTGATTCACTCTTAAAACTGGATTCTATATCAACCAAAATAAAATAAATTCGATATAGAAAAAACATTTTACGTTTATTTACGATATATCTACCGTACTATATGGTTATATTTCAAATTCACTATTTTAGCCTAAAAAAACGTTCTTTACCAATATTTTAATCAATCTATAGAAAATTCTAGACTAAAAATATAACTTATGTCAATATATTTTATTTATATTTATTTTTAATATATTCTAAAAAATCATCAGTTTTTAAATCAGATCCTGTAGATTTTTTGATAAGATCATTTGTTGTATAAATCTTCCCATGTCTATGAATATTATTTTTTAACCATTTATTTATATCTTCAAAATCACCATTTTGTATTTTATTTTTTAAATCAATATCATTTTTGGATAAATCACCAGTCACCGACGAATATATCTGGGCTGATAAAACACTACCTAATGTATAACATGGGAAATATCCAAAACTTCCATGGGACCAATGTACATCTTGTAAACAACCTTCTGAATCATTACTAGGTTTAACCCCAAGATATTGATCCATTTTCTCGTTCCAAACAGATGGTATATCTTCAATATTAATTTCCTCTTTAAAAATTTGTTTTTCAACTTCAAACCTGACAAGTATATGCATATGATATGTTATTTCATCAGACTTAGTTCTAATAGGACCAGGATCAACGTTATTTAAGTATCTATAAATTTTATCTACAGAAACATTAAGGTCTATCTCTGATAATAAAAGCCTACAAAATTCTTTTGATCTTCCAACATGATTCTCCCAAAGTCTGGATTGAGATTCATGTATCACCATTTCTCTAGATTGCCCTAATGGAGATCCATAATTATCCTTTGGAAGGTTTAAATTATATAAAGCATGTCCAAATTCATGTATTGTACTCATAACTGAATTAAAGATATTATCTTCATAGTTAGTAGTAATCCTTATATCAAACTGATTTCCAGAAGAAAAAGGATGAGGTGAAGTATCTAATCTTCCCTTATTCCAATTATATCCTAAAATTCCTAATATTTTTCTAGATATAACGTTTTGTTTACTTCTAGATATATTTAAATTAATATCTACATCTGCATCTACATCTCTATTCCTCTGTTTTTCTATTATATTTGGTATTTTATCCCCAAGATCTTTTAGGATATTTTCTGTCTTTGGTAGACCAATATATGGTTCATAATCCTCAAAAAGAACTTCATAAGAGGGACGGCCTGGATCTATTTTTTCAGCATATTCCTTTTTTAACTCTACTACTTCATTTAATTTTGTAGAAAATAGGCTAAAATCATTTTTTTCTTTTGCTTTTCTCCATACTTCAAAAGCCTCTGAAGTTGTTTTAGATATTTCTTTTATAAGTTCTTTAGGTACCTTTTTTGTTCTATTATGTTCTCTTTCAATTTCTCGTATAACTGATTTTTGTTCCTTATCTAATTTCTTTTTCTCTAGGTCTTTTAATAATTTAGTTATCTTGTCGTCAGAAAGAAGTTCATGTTTTAAAGAAGAAACAGTTAAAATTTGTTCTGAACGCGCTTTTACACCTTCTTTCGGCATTAATACCTCTTGGTCCCATTGAAGTAGTTCCTCTATTCCTTTTAGATTAGATATTTCTCTATATCTATCAAGTAATGATCTATATGTTTTCATCCGGTTATTATAGAATCTAATATAGTTACTTTCTTTGATTTACTACTAAACAAAAAAGGTTTACAACAAAAAAGTAAATTTGGTCAATCGTTTGTTTTTAGCAAGGCTTTTTATTCCTGGCACTGTATATGACAATTTGATGGCACAAGAATTAGCCTGGAGGGTTGCAGGAGGATCTGGAGACGGAGTAGATACAACTGGAGCAAATTTTGCAAAAGCTCTCATGAGAGCAGGATTAAATATAGGTACATATAGAAGCTATCCATCTAGAATTAGAGGAGGGCATACATATTATGAAGTGGAAGCCACAAATAAGCCAGCAAAAGCTAGGAAAGATGAATATAATTTTCTCTTAGCTCTAGGTGATAGTTTTGGAAGAAAAGAAGATGAAGCAGTCTATGAAAACGAAGAAATAAAACCTCTTTCAGAGAATTTAGACGAACTACAAGAAGGAGGAGTTATAGTATATGATGAAGGGATAATAGATATTGAAGAGGTACCTAATTTTGAAGAACGAGTTGAAAAAAACAACTGGCATGTCTATCCTCTTAATCTACGTAAAATAGCTATGGAGCATGGGAAAGAAGTGATGAGAAATACAGCTGGAATTGGAGCAACAGCAGCTCTATCTGAAATAGGCACAGAACCTTTTGAAGATGTAATGGGGGAAGTAATGGAGGGTGATATATTAGATAATAATATAGACGTCCTTACTAGCACATATGAAAAGGTAAAAGAAGAATTTGACTTCAAACATGAAGTAAGACTACCAGAACCTAAGGGACATGATGAAAAACAAATACTTGTATCAGGAAGTCATACATTAGCATTTGGCGCACTAGATTCAGGTTGTAGATTTATAAGCGGATATCCAATGACCCCATGGAGTGACGTTTTTACCTTAATGACACAGATGTTACCCAAATTTGGAGGGACTGCAGAACAAGTAGAAGATGAACTTTCAGCTGCATGTATGGCTATAGGTGCAAGTCACGCAGGAGCTAAGGCATTAACAGGGTCATCTGGAGGTGGATTCTCTCTAATGAGTGAGGCTTTAGGACATGCAGAAGCCACTGAAACACCTTTGGTTATGGTAGAAGCAAATAGAGGAGGGCCATCAACTGGACTCCCTACTAAAACAGAACAAAGTGACCTAGAACATGTATTATATACAAGCCAAGGAGACTCAGGAAGAGTAGTATTAGCTCCAGGAAATCTAATGGAAGCATATGAACAGATGAGACAAGCATTCAATATAGCATATAGATATAATCTACCAGTTATTGTACTATTTGATAAAGAAATAGCCACAAATATGAGAAATGTTCCTAAAAGTTTCTTTGATAGAGAAACAGAACCGGGAATGGAAGCAACACTAAAAGAAGAAGAAATAGAAGAACACATAAGGAATGGTCTATTCCCACGATTTAATCATGATGCAGAAAAAGCTGTTCCACCTAGAACTATACCTGGACAAAAAGGAGGATTATTTAAAACCTCAGGAAATGAACATAATGAATTTGGATATATAAGTGAAGACACTATAAATAGGAAAAAGATAGAAGATAGAAGATTGGAAAAACTAGAATATATTAGGGAAGACCTAGATAAATACTCCAATCAAACATACCATGGAGACCCAAACGCTAAATATGGGTTAATATGTTTTGGAAGTAATAAAGGACCTGTGGAAACAGCAATAGATGAACTAAACGACAAAGAAGAAAACTTCAAAATGGTAAAAATAAGCGATATAGCTCCATTCCCAAGAAATGAAATTGAAGGATTTATAGAAAATTCAGAAAAAATCTTTGTAGTGGAAAACAATGCTACGGCCCAACTAAGACACCATATACAAAGAGAGCTAGGATCATTTAGAGATAAATTAACTAGCATATTAAAATACGATGGTGAACCATTCACAATAGAAGAAATAGTAGATGGAGTTGAATCATCACTAGATGGAAAAGTTGATACTAACTATGAAACTATAATGATACAAGAGGAAATAGCAATAGCATGAGTATTTTTAGTGCAATAGACCAAGAAAAAGAAGTAGAAGAGAAAGATTTTACACCTAAACTAGAGCCGGAACCCACATGGTGTCCAGGTTGTGGAGATTTCGGTGTGCTAGATGCGTTAAAAGGTGCGATGACAGATCTAGGTAAATCTCCCGAAGAAATACTCCTAGTTTCAGGTATAGGTTGCTCAGGAAAAGTCTCAAGCTATTTTGAAAGCTATGGATTCCACACAATACATGGTCGTCCACTACCTGTAGCAAGAGCAGCAAAAATGATAAATCCAGAACTAACAGTTATAGCAGCAGGAGGTGACGGAGACGGATACGGTATAGGAGGTAATCATTGGCTACATACAGCAAAAGAAAACCACGACATAATATATATAGTATTTAACAACGAGGTCTTTGGACTGACAAAAGGACAGCCCTCTCCAACTAGCCCAAAAGGTCAAAAAGGAAAAACAATGCCAGAAGGTAATGCAAAAGACCCGGTACGCCCATTATCGACTTCACTGTCAGCTGGAGCAAGCTATATAGCCAGAACTGCGGCCGTAAACCCTAGACAAGCAAAAGAAATAATAAAAGAAGGAGTTAAACATAATGGATTTGCACATATAGATTTCCTAACCCAATGTCCAACATGGAATAAAGCAGCTAAAGAATACGTACCATATATAGATATACAACAAGACGACGAATATAACCACGATCCAAGCGAAAGTAGAGAGGCATCATATAAAATAATGAGAGAAACAGAAGAAGCACTATATGAAGGAAAAGTACTAACAGGAAGATATCACATAGATAAATCCAGACCATCCTACCACAAAGAAAAACAACAAAGAGGATCACTACCTAAAAA
>JAHENH010000032.1 GCA_018609935.1 Halobacteriales archaeon
AGATCATATATTTGTATCTAATCATTTCAACGTCAAGACGTGTAGAATATTAAATGGAATTCAAAATAAACCAAATGGACTAAAAACAAGCGACCATGCCCCCGTAACCTCAAAAATACAAATCTAACAAACAGACCATTTTATTTTTAGGTGTACTCAAATATGTCTATCTTTTTTCTTTTTTTGGATATAATAATTGTCTATTTATAGTTTTATAGTATTATTTAGTTGTTAGGTCACGGTTGGTTTAGGGTTTCTAGATTTTGAATGGGGAAAGTTTTGGTGTATAGCTAAATGGTTTTGGGTAGTTTTTTTGGGTGTAGGGTTGGGTTTGTTTTGGACTATATGTTTGTGTTAGAGTGTTTTTTGTGTGGTTTTGAAACTTGATTTTATATGTCTATATATAGGTATAATTTTGTATTTATTTTTGTTTATTTTTTTATGGAGATTTTTAGTTGTTGGTTTGGATGGTGTTGTCAACTTAGTATTAGTTTTGGTGTATGCGTGATTAACTAACTAGTAATAGGGGTATATGTGGGTTGATGATGGATATTTAGTTGTTTTTGTGTTGTTTGTGTCTATGGGTTTTGTCTATAGCTTCGTCAGATAAAAGAGTTTTTTATAAGGATGTTTTTCTTTGGTTTTAATGTTTTAATTTATAGGTTTATATATGTGTTATTTCTATGGTTTCTTACGCGTGCGCGCGTATTTGAATTGAATTGAGGCCCCCGGGGGTGATGTGTTTTTGGACAAATATATGGTATAGATAAACAAATGTAGAAATTCAATATTTCTAAACAATACATTTTCTTGGATTATTTTTGTGGGTGTCTAGCGCGCGTCTGTACTAGTAAATACAAATATCCCTTGGTAATAATAATAAAGATATATATTGGAGCCTTATAGTGATTTTAGAAAACAAATTATTACGGATTTTTTGTGGGGTGTTTTTATTTTATATGGGTTTTCATTTTGTTGCAGTTGTTGCAGTATTTGGTTATTTTTCGTCTTGAGTCTATTATTTTTTGTTTGGTTCCACAGCTCTTACATCTATAGGTTTCTTCTAGTGATTTAATACTCATTCCAGTTTTAGATCATATCTTTATATGTATAAAGCTTTGTGTCAATCTAAAAATGAGAGAGATGTATAATTTGGTATTCAACTTTCTGTATTGTGTTGTTCTTTAGCGTATTTTATTCTCCTATCTGCTAATATAGTAGATTCTAGAACTGCATCAATTAATTGTTTTAGTGATTTTGCTTGTTCGATATCCGGTTCATTTTTATTTATGTGTGCTCCATCATTTCCAATATTTTGTACAGCATTTAATCCAGTATTTAGTTTAGGATTAATATGTCCTTTTTCTTCAAGTTCATCTATCATGTCTCTAATACCTTTATGTTCGTCTCTTTTTACTATATCATAATGAACTGCAATTGCGTGGATTGTTTTTCTGAAAAGAGTTGCTGCTCCATTGGGAGCATTGGCTCCAATACATCTTATTCCTTCTTCGTAGTATTTTTTAATATCTTGGATGGTATCGGGTAGATCTTCTTCTTCAGATAACTTTTCTAGGGTATTTTTCAGTTTAGGTGCTGGATAAATTTTTTGATCATTTACTGATATTGACATTATTGAGTGACATCCATCACATCTTACTGCTACCATAGGTCCATTTTTTTCGCTATTTTTTCCTTTACCTATTTGTCTAAAAGCAGCTTTACTATTACAATATGGACAAGTTCCCCTTGCTATTATTTTTTCTTCATTTCCATTACCTCCTACATGATTATGTCTCCAACCACTTTTTTTAAATGTTTTTTTTGTTTTTTTAGTAAATTGGATTTCTGACATATTTTATTTTGTATCCACTCATAATAAATTCTGATTGGGAGAAGCTCGTTTGTATTTTGTTGGTTATTTATGACTTTCCGTGGTTATACTAAAACCGGAAACTCAAAAGATATTTAGGGCTAAAAACACATTTTCTTTTATAAAGACTTGGTATGTCTAAGACAGGTAATAGAAATTCGGAAACTCAAGCACAGACTTGGCTAAAACCAGAACAGATACAAAAAATGAGGAATGCATGTCTAGAAGACTTCCAGAGATACCTGCAGAATAGAAACGAATCACTCATAACACTAATGTATGATACAGGGTTACGGGCTTCTGAAGTCTGTAGTCTAAACAAACAACACTTAGACCTAAATGAAGAGAATATTTATCTCCCTGGAGATATACAGAAAGGAAATCCACCACCAGCTACACTATCTATAGATGATGATACCGTTCGTATACTAAAGAGATACCTACGTGATCGTTGGAAGGATCCAGAGGCACTATTCCCAACACGTCAATCAGATAGGATGAGTACTAGGCAGCTACGTAATACTGTAAAGACGGTTGCAGAGAAAGCAGATGTAGAGCCATTTCTTGCAAGTGGTGGTCGTGGAGATCCAAGCGATGTAACACCTCATACTCTTAGGCATAGTGTGGCTTATAGGATCATCCAGGTTGAAGAAGGTAGGTTGGAGGATGTGCAGCTACGGTTGAGGCATGCTAATCGTCAGACTACTGACCAGATCTATAGTCACTTAATACCAAGATGATAGATCCTGTTGATGTACCCATAGAATGGTCTGAAATTTGTGATACTTTACATTATTTTTCAGATTACGAAAATAAAGTTCTTAATGAGAAAGTTGAGGAAGTGAAAGACAAAGTCTCTAATGATAATACTGATTATTTATTGTGGGATTTAGTTTGGAAAAAAAGAATACTAAGAACCTTAGAAAGAAATGGTCTTGAAATAATAAATGAGCAAAAAGAAAAGGTAGATCGTTATTGGAAAGATATACTAAATAAGACTAGAAAGGAAGAATTTCATAGTTTATTTTTTGAACTAGAGATTGCTGCACTTCTATCTTCATTTGGTGTAGATGTATCATTTGTTTATGGGAGTGGTGAAAGAAATGCTCCTGATTTACTTGTAAATGATGATTTATGGATTGAATGTAAGAAAAGGAAAAGGGAAAAACAAACGGAAAAGTGGATAAAATATAGAAAGTCTATTTTAGATAACGTTGTAAATAAAGAGGTTGTTCAGGATCTAGGACTAGATAATAAAGTTCATTCATTTACTTTGAAGTTTAGTAGGAAAATAGGACCTCAAGACATCGATGAGATATCTATTAAAATTATTGATATGATAAAAAATAATAAATCTATTTTTAGAGGTTCAGATTTTTTATTGAAGAGAACAAAGAAGTCAGTAGATCTAAATAGGGAGCGTGGAGAAATTGAATTGGATTCTGAGTTTTCAACTAGAACTCATGGTAGTTATTTTAGTGCACAGATAAAAGCAGATGAAAACAGAAATCCTGTAGGATATTTAGGTGTAGAACTTAGATATGATTTTCCTGATGAACATGATATGTTTGATAAGTGGTTTTATCCTGATAAATTGGAAAATAGAATAAAGAAAGGAGCTAAAAAGAATCTTTCTAATAAAGAAAAGTCGGCTATATTTATTGGTATTCCGTCAATGTATATCCAAGAGATGGTTGAGAGACAGACACCTGAAGAGAAATTAGCTCCAGGATCCAGTAATATAAATCAACTTGAGAGATTTGGAGAAAGAGTAAAAGTTTCTATTTTAGATCCTTCTGAGACAATAAATTTTGTCAACTTATATAGTACTGGAATAATTAATAGAAAAGTACATTTACCTATAATTTCTAGCTGGGGAAATAATTCTTGTAAATATCCTGATCCACAATTTTCGAATAAACTTGAAGAAATAGGAAAAATGTATCACGGATACTTAAGATCTAAAAATGAATATTATTAGTTTTATTAATAGTTTTTAATCTAATTTGGCCTATTAATACATTAAAATATTAATAATAGATAATAATAATTTTAATTGGAATACAGATTAGATATAGTCATTTAATTCCAAGATGAAAAAGCAAAAAATCTGTAGACAATAGCTGTTATGAAATATAAAGATCTCAAATTAATTTTCTGTTTATTTACACCAATAAACTTATTTATGTGTATATTATACACATAAATGTATATAAAATAATTAAATATTCTATAAAATTATGAAAAATGAAAAAACACGGGTTGACTTTAATGCACCTAGTTCTTTAGTGGAAAGAGCTGATATTATAGCCGACTTACTCGATACATCTCGGACTCAACTACTTATTGAAGGATTAAGAAAGGAAATAAGTAATCGTATTTCTGATAGCTCACTCCAACATAAAGTCAGGGAAAAATTCTATAATGATGAGATAGATTTTGATGTTGTACAGTCAATTTTTGGTACAGATGAAGCAATTCGTATGAATCTTTTAAGAGATTCTCTAGATAGAGATCCACCTATACCTAAACGGGAGATTGAACATCCAACACAAGAAGAATTTTATGAAGGAAAAATACCTAGATGGACATCTGAACAAAACAGAACAGATAAGGAAGAAAAAATAGATAGTGAAAACCTTTAGATAATGAATGAGTGGGAGCCCTTCTATAGTTGTTGATACTAATGTTCTTTTGAATCTTGCTACACCAGTTGTTGATAGTAGACAGAAAGCTCCTAGTGGTGAGGATCCACTAAAGGTTTTACTTACAGTTTATGATGTTCATATACCGGATGTTATATTTAGTGAATTATCCCAGATAAAAGGTGGAAATGATCTTCTTTCAAAAGCTGCTGATCTAGTTTTAAAAGCATCAAGTCATGTTACAACACATAGTGTCGATGTCGATACTCATAACTCTTTTTTCTCCGGACTTGATGAGGGAGAGATATGTTGTATATTGTTAGCTAACGATTTAGAAGTTGATATGTTTGTTACTGATGAATTTAATTCTACTAATTACGTATTAATTGGTGATGCTCTTTTTGATAGAAATATTTTATTTACGACTCCTCATGTATTGTGTGTATTAGCTAATAATGGATTTATAGATAGAAAATATGTTGATATGGCATTAACATATTATGTTAACATAAAGGATTGGGACCATGAATTAGTTGAGTTTTATAGACAGAAATACTTGTAGATGGATTTAACCTATAAATATTTTTTGCTTATAAATTAAATTTTAGTAATAATATGTATTTTTTGATGTTTGTCTCTTCTAAAATAGCTTCTAGCATAGAAATACCTTAACACCCGTTGAGAAACAAGTGTTAGTAGGCTATCCCTATCTTTCTATATGGGTTTTAGGCTGATAGACCTGTCTAATAGCTCCGAGATTTGATTTTTCCATATATCTATATAGATATCTTTTATGTATTTTTTATATTTCAATTAATCTATATCAATAATATTTCTCGAAAAATCATCAAAATAATTATAAAATTTATTTACTGGAGATGAAATGTTCTATCTAGACAATTAAAACCTCTCTCAACCCTTTTCACTATATCACTATTAATATCTTTAGACCGAAGATTTGGCCTGTAATATAAGGACTATTACTCTATTATCTATAACTTAACTACATTCTACATACCAATTTTTTAGGTAAAAATACAAATATTTCGATAATTTTTGCTAAAAACTTTTATTAAAATTGGTTATCTATTCTTAAGCCAATATAATTAAAATGGAATTCTTTCAAAGACGTGAATATAATCAATTAGGATTTGAGTATTCCCTTAATTTTAAACCCTCAGATAAACATTCAGACAGATATGTAGATGTTCTAGATTTAAACCTCGTGGGGGATTTTTGGGAAAAATGGGAGCCACCTATAAATATATTTATACATACCTCAGATAAACTAATTGTTTCTCAGACTAAGGACTACCTAACGAATAGACAAATAAACCTTACTATGGAGCTATTTTTCTTAGATGATGACGAACAACAGAAATTTATTATAACCGCTAAAGATGCTGATCAACAAGAAGAAAAATTTCACATAAAAATCCCTAAACTGGCATTACTTGATATATGGGAAAAATTATTACAGGGTGAACATTCTGAGGATATCTTAAACGAGATAACAGATATATATGAAAAACGTATTCCAGTAGCATTATACGATATAATTGAAGAAGCTTCAATTTGTTTAAATATAGAGGATTTTTTCAAAGTAATTAATATTCTTTCCAGATATTCAGATAGTTTCAGCTCCGAAATTGCGAGTACTAGATATCAATCTTTCTTAAATATGTGTATATCAAAATCAAAAGGAAAATTTCACAAAATACACTCTTTTCCTGAACTTCAAGAATTAATATCTAAATATAATAGTTTTGAAAATTTAAAAGAAATCCGCACAGAAAAATTTATCTACAGAAATATTTTTGGTTATATTTATTCAAATAGAGACACTTCAAAGCTTGATAAAATAATTACTCACTCTAAATTTTTGGAAAATTGTTCATCTATAGATGAAAAACATTTCTGTTATTATTTGTCTAAACTAATTGATTCACATAAATATGATTTAGATAAAGCAAGAAAACTTACAAAAAGTTGGATAGATACTCCAGGAGATACTAATTACTGGGAAGAAAAAGAAAAACTTCTGGGAAAAAATATTTCAATGGAGGAAAAACCCAAAAGATTTCGTAAATTACTGTTTAAAGCCACAAACCTGAATAATACAGAATTTATGTTTATGGCTGCTAATTATATATTCTGGAAGGCTAGTCAGTATCATATAAAATCAGAAAATTTAGAAATTCAGCCAGAATTATTTGAAATATCTGAAAACATATTTATTGATCTTGATGTTAATAAATTAGCTGAAAAAGCAAGATATTATTATCACATATCAAAAGGTCATCAATTAAAGATAGAAAATGAATTAAAAGCTCTTAGTCATTATACAGCAGCTATTAAAATTGCTAAAGATACAGAAAGTGATTGGAAAAATTCTAAATATTATCATCTTGTTCCTCCTATTAGGTATAATGCGGATATTGTGGTATCAATATACAAAGAAAAAAAAGAATATTCAAAAGGAATAAAATATCTTGAAGAAACTCTAAATCAAATAAAAAACTTAGAGGGAGTCAATCCTGAAAACAAAAAATATTCCAAAGATTATATTAAAGCTTTGTTACATGAAATGAAAGCTCACCACATATTAAAAAATGAACAAATTGAAACAGCGTTAAAACAAGCAATTTCAGAACTAAAAAAAGCAATAAAGTATTTTAGTAGAATAGATAATGAAAATCTAAAAAATGGCGCTATAGCAAGAAAATATGAAATCGAGGCATTAAATGCTGAAATACAAGGTAACTTTGATAAAGCAGCTGATTTACACAGTAAATACATAGAAGTTCAGAAGGATTCCGCATCTGGAATTATCTATCATAAAGCCGAAATGTTTGGGAGCAAGGTTAAATCAGCTATGTTGTCACAGAACTACAGCAAAGCAAAACAAATCCTGTCAGATATGGAAAAAGAAATAAATCTTCGGGGCAGACATAAAGCTTTAAAAGCCTTAGTTGAAATAACATTAGACTATAAAGATAGAAAAATTTCAGACTCTGATAAAGTTTATAAAAATGCTCTTGAGATGTGGAAGGAAGACGATGACCACCCTCTTCATATAAAAAGAGACTATACTACTGCGTTTGGTCAGATACTTGCATCCCAAAGATTAATACAATGGTATAAAAATCCAGATCTACTAGACGCTCTTGTTAGCCAGTCTATAAAAGAGGCATTTATACCCAAAGATATAAACGAGTTATACACAGAAGACCTCGAAACTGATCAATTAACTAACCTATCTTTAGATGAATTATGGCAAGAAAAATTACCTTTGAATGTAATGGAAAAAATACGGAGTTTCGAATTAAATCAAATTACCAGTGTAGACTATGATAGTCTTATACAGCAGTTAGTAGTTGCACTTGAAATACATATGGCATTAGTAGTTGAATACCATACAAAAAAATACTGTGGGAAAAACTGGAAAAAAAATATAAAAAACTCAGAAAAGTCACAAGTTGACATTAATTTAACTCTTGGTGATTACTTTTCATTCTTCAACACAGAAATAGGACAGAAAATAGATTTATCTGATAGAATTATTGAAAAGGATCATACCAAAATTATTGACAACGTAACAATAAATAAAATAAGAAATGATCTACAACACGGTAACAAATTAAGGATTGCAAATTCAGACTCTGAATATGAATCAATAAAAAATGAAATTTTTAACCTCATGAAAATACTATCGAAGATAACACCTATACCAGGAACAGTTGAATCTGAAATCCTTGATACATATTATGTCCGTCTCCTTTGGAGTTCATCAAATAAGAGGGTTTTAATAGATACAAATAAGAAACTCAATTCTGAAAAAATATATTATTTTCCTCCAAGATCTATTAAAAATAAAGAAAAGGTGGAGATTAAAAAAGAAAATATTGTAGAATGTCAAGAAACTAAAGGATTAGAAGAGTTTTTAAAAGCTGAGATGTCCACAACATCTCTTTAATTTACATAATAAATAAACATATCATATATAAAACATATTAATCCTAGTAACCATTTAAATATATAACAATAATTATATCTCCTTTAATGAATTTTCTCTACTTGGTTTTTTAGTAGACCTCTGAGGAAGCCATCTCCACCTACGATTATATCTTTATTTCTTTTAGTTTTTTTTAGATTAAATCCTTGAGTTTATATGTTACATTTTTCTACAAATATCCTTTGTCCTAAATGTAAGACTTAATCAATTTAAGAAAAATCTTATAGTAATTATAGACATATAAAACTACGGACCGTATAAAATATTACTACGATATTAGTGTATACGTAGATAAAATATATACGAATTAAACAATAAAAAATACTATATAATACACGATAAAGAATTATTGATCATCCCTAATTAACCTCTGAAAAACTATTATTTCCCTAAAAAGAAATATAGAGTATTAAGATCTAAAATATTAAAGTTAAAAATTATAAATTATAGATATTTTTCCCCATTACTGTTATATAAATATTTCCATAACTTTATAACATCAAATGAAGACAATAGACCCAGAATGGACAAAAAAAGTAGATACAGGAGAAATAGTAGACCCACTACACTTCGACAGAATACGAAACCGAATACTTAGAGACCTACTTTTTAGTGTTAACAGTATAGGAATATCACAAAGACTAAGATACATATCATTCTCACTATGGTGTCTAGACAACATAGAAAACCCCAAAAAAGACGACATAATACCCCTAGAAAAAATATTCCTTCTAAGCAACATAATACACAACCATAAAAAAACAAAAGACAGAGGAACAACCGGCCTGTCAGGAAAAAACAACATCCTATGGAACAAAAAAACACTGATGGATCCATCTAACCCTCCATTTTCCATATCAGAAGACACATTTGAAATACAAAAAAACGGATCTGGATTCTCACAATATTATAAAAGTATAATGGACAAACTACTGCTCATAAAAGAAGATCTAAGTCCGTCACCACTTGGAAAACAAATAGCAACAGAATACAACAAAAAACAAAACATAAAATTCAAAGAACTACAGAATGCAGCAAAAAAACAAAAAATTACAACTCAACAACTAAAAAAATTCAGCAAAACAAGCTGTTGCTGTCTACTAGACGGAAAAGAAGAACAACTACTACGAAAAATATACTTCGGACAAATAAACAAAACAACAAACTACAAAGACCTAAAATACACAAAAACAGACACTAATAAAAAGCAAAAATTAGACCTTAACAAAACAATAGATGAAAAAGATATATTCGAAATCCTAGACACAGAAAAAACAGCAGACATAGACGAATACCTTAAAAGATACTTCAAATCCGAACTCCACATAAAAACACAAAAATCATTCCTACTCTACCTATGGATAACAAACCAACTAACACAAAAAAACAATAAATCAGCAATTACAGAAATAGACCAACTAAAACAAATAAGAGAACTCTGGAGACTACAAATCTATTATGACTACATAGACTATGCATCCGAATCACTATTTACTGCAATACTACACCAACTAAAAACAAAACCACAAAACGAAATCTACCCAGAACAACTAATAAAAAAAATAACCTCAAACCCAAAATACAAACAAACAATACACACAACACTAAACAACATAAAAACAGAAAAACAGGATGAGGATATAGGTTGGCTACAGAAAACATTCCAATACATATATTATGGAAAACCACAAAACAAAAAACCACAAATAAACAAAACAACCACAAAATTTCACGGAAACTGGAATACCCTCTTAGAAACAATAGAAACTAAAATAGACCCCCAAAAATTCTATATAGATGATAGTATAACAGAATGGAAACTAAAAACTCTTATAGAAAAAGAAATAACAAAAATCAATACACAACCCCAAAATCGAAATATACCATCAAAAATATTTGGATACACTACGGTCTTACTTGCCATACTCAGACTTAGACATCAAAAATACTTTTCAAAAGATGAACTTCAAAAATATTGGAGGTGGATAGCTAAATTCGAAAAAGAACCACCTGGGCCAACATCAATAATAAAATCCATAGACAATCTAAGTGGGAAAGAGACAGTTGAAAATTTTATTTCTGAATTTACCAAAAAATGGTGTATAGAACAACACCAGAAGGCAGCATATGAAAAAATGGAGACAAATAGAATGCCAAGACTATACGTAAGAGACCATACAGGAAGAATAAGCCACCAAAACTATAGACAAAATATATGGACTCCTACAATAACATATACAAAATTTAAAAGGATGACAGATATACTATACGATCTAGGTCTAATCAATTCTCCAAAAATACAAAACACAGAGATATCCCAAGAAGGTAAAAAATGGCTAGATATGTTTCTTGAGGTGGAAAGTTGAATCTACTTTCAGAAATATCAGATGATAAACAGATGACAGGATCTATCTTTACTACATTTCCTTTTGATGCAAGTTTCTATGAAAACTCACTACTAAACATTTTATCCAAAAAAGGAATAGGTAGAAAAAATCTAGTCCTAGTAGATTATTCTGAATACCAAAAAACACTACAAAACCAACAAAGAAACATAGGTAGTGCTGGACTAGACTATTATCTATCACCAATAAATCTACCAGGACATAGAACCTTCCACCCCAAAATATATTTCTTCACCGGGAAAAAAAGAGTCTATAGCTTCATAGGAAGTGCAAATATAACCCAGAAAGCCTTCATA
>JAHENH010000033.1 GCA_018609935.1 Halobacteriales archaeon
AAATAAAAAAAATTGACAGTGAAAAAAACATATTAGGTATAAAAGAAAAAGGAGATACAAAAAGTATTGTTCTACTCGACGGAATAAAAGAAACACAAAAAAACCGTAGAGCATTATTCTTCGGGTTTACTTGGTGCAACCATAAACATGCTAGCCAAACTGCATTGGCTACAAGAGCAAAAGCATACGAAGAAGGAATAGACGATGTAATAATATGTCTTCCGAACAACCTATATATAAATTCTTTTGAACAAGCAGGCTTCGATACATATAAAACAATCTACCTATATAAAGTAACATCATCCTCCATAAATAAAGAAAACATCCAATAAAAATAATAAATAAACTTATACACGCCGGGTGGGATTTGAACCCACGGCTAGCTGGTCCGAAGCCAGCCGCTCTGTCCAAGCTGAGCTACCGGCGCACTATAGAATCCTATATATAGATTATTTTATCTTCCATTAAAAATGAATCTATTGGTTATAAATTTCTTCAACTACATTCATTTATTGTAAATATTTCACTTATTGAATGTTATATTTAGGTAGACCAAGTTTATTGGAGAATTTTATTAAATAAGATCTGTTTTTAAAGTTATAGGATAGTAAGAGTTAATATCTTTATATTTATTTTTTATATTTTTCACTGTTGGTATACACCGACAAAGATTTTAAGAGCGAGTTCGAGTTTCCGCCTATGAGAACGTTGTCAGTCATAAAAGCAGATATAGGTAGTAATGCAGGTCATTGGAAGCCTACAAAGGAGGTAGTAGATGAAGTTGAGGGAAAAATAGAAGAAGCAAGCTTTCTTGATGATTATTTTATCTTCACAACAGGAGATGATATAGATATATTAATGAGCCATACAGAGGGTGAGGACTCAGACCGTATACATCAATTAGCCTGGGATGCATTTGAAGCAGGTACAGAAATAGCTAAAGAGCAGGGCCTATATGGAGCAGGCCAAGACCTCTTAAAGGACGCATTTTCAGGTAATATAAAAGGTTTAGGGCCCGGAGTAGCAGAAATTCAGTTTGAAGAAAGGCAATCAGAACCATTTTTGGTTTTTGGTGCTGACAAAACAGAACCAGGAAGCTTTAATCAGCCATTCTATACTACATTTGCTGATCCAAGATATACTACAGGCCTAATAATAAAAGACACAGTACACAAAGGATTTAATTTTGTTTTAGAGGATATGGAACATAAAGGTGAAGGAGAGAAAACAATACGTCTAAAAGCGCCAGAGGAATCTTGGAAGATAGCAGGGCTTTTAATGGAATCACATAGGTTTGGAATCAAAAAGATATATTCTAGACATACGGAAGAACAAGTAGCAAGTGTATCCACACAAAAATTAAGAAATGTAGCAGGTAGATATGTAGGGAAAGATGACCCAGTAGCTATAGTTAGAACACAGTCAGATTTCCCATCCCCAGGTGAAGTATTACAGCCATATGCTAGTCCTGCATTTGTAGCAGGTTCAATGAGAGGATCCCATTATGGTACATTTTATCCAATAAAAAGCGATTCGTCTGAATTCCCGAGTTATTTTGATGGTCCACCACTACTAAAGGCAATAGGTATGGTTGTAAATGATGGCGAATTCAGTGAGCCGTTATATCCATTCGATTTCTCATTCTGGGATTCGGTTAGACAGGAGGCAAGTCAACGTTTCCGAGAATTTAGAGAAAAACATGGAATATTTAATATTGGAACTGTTGAATCTTCAGAACTAGAATATGGTGGATGGAGTGATATATTAACTGAACTAAGCGATAGATGGGAGATTGAAAAATAAATAAATTACTTCTATTACAGTAAACCTATTTTAACACTCCTTCTAGAGCTTCTAGGGCATTTCCTGCTTCTCTTTGTTTTACAACTATAATAGTTTCTGTATAACATGAGGTTATATCAACTATATTTATTCCCTTCGATGTCAACCGTGATACTATTCTAGATAATACACCAGGTATCTCTACAATATCTAAAGGAGATTCAACAATTAAACAAGCAAGATTTCGTTTTTCCTCAGATATATCTATGCTATCATCTAATTTTTCCTCATCGTAAATTGCTGTAGTATATTTTCTGCCTTTAACTAACAAAATAGGTTTTTTGGGGAGATCCATAGTATCATCGTCTCTAAATGCTATAGATACCACACTACCCCTTAATGAAACTTTAGAATTTTCTAATATTTTTTCTATTTCTTGTATCTCCTCATCTCCTCCCTTTTGTAGGTTTTGACCATATCGCCTAAGAGCACTAGTTATAGCTTCCAACTCTATATCTTCGTTTCTTTCCTGTTCTATCTCGTCTTTTAACCTTCTCGCTAAAGCTCTATAGTTCACTATACCTTCTCTTAAAGCTTCTATAAACGGAGGATGTCTAGACGCAATTCTTCTGCAATCCCTAGCAAGAGACATGAACTATATATTCCACTTAAGTCACAAAAGCTTTAGTTAGAGATAACTCATCTCTGCCATGAAGGTAGCGCTAGCTTTTTCAGGTGGACTAGACACAACCATCTGTATACCATTACTTAGAGAGATATATGATGAAATAATAGGTGTAACAGTAGATGTAGGACAACATGAAGAAGATCTAAAGGAGGCAAATGAACGCTCTCATCTACTTGATGATCATAGGATAATTGACGCTAAAGACGAATTTGCAAAACATCTACTAGACCTTGTGAAAGCTAACGGAAACTATGAAGGATACCCTCTTGGAACAAGTCTTTCACGTCCAATTATTGCTAAAAAATGTCTGGATATAGCGTTAGAAGAAAAAGCAGATGCTATAGCCCATGGATGTACAGGTAAAGGAAACGATCAATTACGTTTTGAAGCTATATGGAGGACAGAAGATATCACTATTGAAGCCCCAATTAGAAAACACAATCTCACAAGAAAAAGAGAAATGGAGTTAGCTAAAAAAGAGGGAGTTGAAGTACCCACAACGAAAGAAGAACCATGGTCTATTGACTCAAATATCTGGAGTCGTTCAATAGAAGGAGGCGACCTAGAAATACCATCTACTGAACCTCCAGAAAAAATATATGAATGGACCAAGTCACCAGAAGAATCACCAGAAGAACCAGAAAAGATAACCATTGAATATAAGGACGGTGTTCCAACATCTATAAACGGTGAAGATCTTAAGCCTGTAGATTTAATTAAGAAATTAAACAATATCGCAGGTAAACATGGAATAGGTAGAAATGACATGATTGAAGATCGTATTCTGGGCCTAAAAGTAAGAGAGATATACGAACATCCAGCAGCTACTGTATTACTTAAATCCCATAGGGATCTTGAATCATTAGTTCTCACACAAAAACAATTAAAATTCAAAAAATTAGTAGAACAAGAATGGAGTGAACTTGTGTATAAAGGTCTAATCAATGAACCATTATTTAAGGACCTCAATATGTTTATAGAATCCTCCCAAAAAGAGAAGGTTTCAGGAACTGTAAAAATAAAACTCTATAAAGGAAATGCAACCATTATAGGTAGAGAAAGCGAAAAAGCTCTATATAGTGAAGATATGGCTTCTTTCGATACTGGAGATATCGCCAGACAAATAGAACAACAAGATGCAGTCGGATTTTCTAAATACCACGGTATACAGTCAAGACTTAACTAAGCTTAACTCTAAAAACAAACAAAAAACCTCAAAAATAAAGAGAGGATAACCAACTAGCTAATTTACCTGACTAGAATAATTTTTTAAATAGACATACAATAATCTCTTAATGTTTTTATTTTTTCCTAAAAAACACTATTTTATTAGGACAGGATTTCTACGTAACTGATTATAAGATAGCTGCAGAAGATTGAAATTCTATATTCTTTTTTTATTTGGTGTTTTGATGAGATTGCATTTGAACAGTTTTACGAGTAATTAATTTAAATATCTCAATTTTACTAAGAACTCTTTTTTCTAACATATAAATTCATTAATTTTTGTTGGATAAAAACTTCTAACTTTTTCTTTAAAACTAAAGTATAAAGAACAAAAAACAAATATCTATCCTAAATATTTAGTTAATTAAATAAATATTGTATATTTTAAGCTAAAGTGATAACTGAAACAGCCTAAAATCTTTATTTTTGATAAATGTTAGTTTCCCTGTTCTAATCTTTCTCCAAGAGTATCAGGAAGACCTACTTGTTTAATTTTTTTCTTTACTTTATTTATTGGATACTTAACTCTAAATAGTTCTATTTCATATGCATCCATATCCAAGATACTATATGCAGCTCTCGGATCTCCATCACGTGGTTGTCCTACACTTCCAGGGTTGACTATGATGCTATTATTAAATCTCTTATAACTTTGTATATGTGTATGTCCTAGTATCAATACTTTTTCATCTTTTAATAGAGAACCTGAATAGTCTTTAGGATAAACATATCTATTAGGAGATCCAGGAGATCCATGGGCAATTCTGATAAAATGGTCAAATAATGTTTGTTCTATAGGTAAAGATTTTAAATAATCAATTTCTTCAGAGGAAAGCACAAGTTGTGTCCATTTAACTGCTCTACCTGCAATTGAGCTTGATGGAAAATTTAAATCTCCTAAAACTACTCTATCATGGTTTCCTTTTATAGAATAAATGTTATTTTCTTTAAATAATGAAATAACTTGTTTTGGAAAAGGATTATATCCAACTATATCCCCAGCATGTACTATATGGTCGACACAATCAAGTTTGTCTAAAACAGCTTTAAGGGCAGGTAGATTAGAATGCACATCACTTATTATACCTATTTTCATTTACCCATTATAAATAGCTATATTGCCATCATATACAGCACATGAAGCTACTGGAAATTCATACTCCATATTATATATAAATTCCGCAGCCTCGGAAGCATTTCTAACATCAAAATTTATTTTTTCTGGCTTTCCACCATACGTAGATATAAGAGTAGGTTTATCTATTTCTTCTACAATCAAAGAACTAGATGTTACAATCCCTATATAGGATGAATCTCCAGCTACACCAGCTATTCGTGGGGTATCTTCTTGATCTCTTTCGAAGTCAAGAGTTAATAAAGAAAGGGATAAAGCATCTCTAGGTGGAAGACCAAGTTTTATTTTTTGTGTAATTGTATCAACATGGCTTCCATTTCCTAAGACAGTTTGATTTTCTATAGTTCTAAGACATGTATAAGATATATATGGATTATCATACTTTTCTGTAGGAACCACCTCTAGTTTTCCATTTTTTCTTGTTATTTTTCTTTCAGGATAAGAACGTGAAGAAACTCTGTATGCTCCAATATTTTTGTCTACTATTAAAAATCTCCCAATATACATAGAAAAAGAAAGTAACGGAGCCTTTAACTCTTCACGGATTAAGTTTTAGTATGGCAGTACAGCCGAACGAACAAATGGCCTATGATAGAGGGGCCACCATATTTAGCCCCGACGGAAGGTTATATCAAGTTGAATACGCGAGAGAAGCAGTTAAAAGAGGGAGTATATCTGTTGGAGTTACAACAAGTGACAGCGTAATTCTAGCAGCTGAGAAACAAGTGGACTCTGAACTATTGGTTGAAGAAAGCATAGAAAAAATATACACTGTAGATGACCATATAGCACTTGCTGCTAGTGGACATGTAGCAGACGCAAGACAGCTAGTTGAACATGCAAGAGTTCAAGCCCAAAGAAACTACTATCTATATGAAGAACCACTAGGAGTCCAAATGTTAGCAAAATATATAGGAGACCACATACAGCAACATACCCAGTTTGGAGGTACCAGACCTTTCGGATGTGCATTATTAATAGGAGGAGTTGATGAAAGAGGACCTAAACTTATAGAAAGTGAACCATCAGGAGCAATAATAGGATATAAAGCAACAGGAATAGGTGAAGGTAGAGAAGACGCAGAAGAAACCCTAGAAAAAGAGTGGGAAGAAAACATGACAACAGAAGATGGAATAGAACTAGCACTGGGAGCAATATTAGAAAAAGACACATCAATAGAAGACGTTGAATGCGTATTAATAAAAGAAGACAAAGTTGAAAGACTATCACCAGAAGAACTAGAAAAACACTCATCATAAACACTAGAAATCAACAAAATATAAACCAAAATGAAGGAGAGTGCTGTAGTAGTACCAGTTTTCAATATAGATAATCAAAAAGGTGTTTTATTAACTCGTAGATCAAGAGATCTCCCTAGACATGCTGGAGAAATAAGCTTTCCTGGAGGGAGGAAAGAACCTATAGACAAAAACCTTGTAGATACTGCACTAAGAGAACTAGAAGAAGAGGTAGGGCTTCCAAGAAAAGAAGTAAAAATTACAGGAGAACTTGAAAAAACATCCACAACTACTGGATACTCAATACAACCATTTATTGGTGAAATACCCTATCCTTATCCATTTGAAGCAAGAGACAGAGAGGTTGAAGCGTTTTTGTTTGCACCTATAGAAAAACTTATTGAATCCCATGAAAAAAGAGATGAAAGATATTTCTTTTATTATCAAAATGAAGAAATATGGGGTGCTACAGCACGTATCTTTATAAAGTTTTTACAAAAATCAGAGAGTGAAGCCAAAAAAAGTCTTTTTTACTAAAGGAGTTGGTAGGCATAATGAGAAGATTGGTAGCTTTGAAAAAGCTCTAAGAGAAGCAAATATAGCTAAATATAATATTGTCGAAGTATCAAGTATTTTACCTCCAAAAGTAAAAATAATAAAACCAGAAAAAGGAGTGAAGGATCTTACAGAAGGTGAGATAATATATTGTGTCTTATCTGAAAATTCAACATATAAAAAAGAAAAAATAAAAAGCTCCCTTGGAGTTGCTATACCTAAGCAAAATAGAAGGGGGTTTATTATTGAAAAATCAGGAAAAAAGGAAATAAAAGGAAAAGCAAAATCCATAGCCGAAGATCTACTTGAGGAAGATGTTGAAGACAGCTTTGAAGTTATGGCTGAAGCAAAAGGGAAGGAAGGAACATGGACTACTGTAATAACAGCCTCTGTATTTTTAGAATAAAAAATAATTCTTTACAGGGGAATTTAATGTATATCTATTTTTAGATTTCTTTAACTTTAGCTCCACTATTATTAGGTTTTGCTACAATTATATCATTATCTACCGATATATCTTCTAATATACCATCAACTTTTTCATCTATAGTTATACCATATACAGTTGGACCCCATGAAGATTGGCCTACTGCATATAAATCTTTATGTCTAAGCTTTTCTATGATATTTTTAGATTCTTTACGATAAACCCCACCTTGTAGCTTTGAAAACCAAGATCCATTTAATCTATTTACCTTTGTTATTCCTTCACTAAATTCTCGTATATTACCTTCAGCTATACCTGGCAAAACTTTATCAATTAAAGCAGAACTAATTTTATCTGCTATTGAATACGAAGCATTAAAAACTGTCTCCTGAACTTTCTTTTCCTCTTCCTCACCATATATCTTTTTAGCATCTGGTATAACCACTAAAAACCTCCAGTTTTCAGGTATATCATGTTGATTGATTATTTTAGGTACATTCCATCCACCGTTTTCAGGTAAACACCGAGTGAAATCCTCTGAATTATGTCCAGAGTCAACTATAAACCCACCTTTTTCAAAAGCAGCCACACCAACCCCTGATCTCCCCCCTCGACCCAGTTTTGGAGCTTCCTTTCTAATATCTATTTTTATATTATATAATTTCGCAATTCCAATAAAAATAGAAAGTGCTAGTTGAGTACCACTACCCAACCCTACATGTCCTGGCAGAGTCTCTTCTATTTTTACTTTTACACCATCAATGTCTAGTATATTAACAGATTTTTTAACGTAATCTTCGACTCTTTCATAGTCTTTATCTGTTTCTATCTCTACACTATTGGACTTCTTAGCTTTTAACACAACTTTAGGTTCCTGTATTGTAGCTCCAATACCACCATATATTTTAGATCTCGAAAGTGAAAGATTAGAAAAACCAAAATGTAGGCGACAGGGAGTTTCCACTTTAATCATAAAGGAAAAATGAATTTAGATGTTTTAGTTTATATGGAATCTAAAATTACTGGAGGGTTGATATATAAAAAGGGAAAAATAATAGAAAAAGACATTGGTATAGAAAATGGAAAAATAAAAAAAATAGATAATAATATAGGAAAAGCAAAAAAAGAAATAGACGGATCAAAATGTTTAATTCTACCTGGATTGGTTAACTCCCATACACATGCAGCTATGTCTCTAATGAGAGGTTATTCAGATGCACTACCGCTAAATAAATGGTTAAATGAAATATGGAAAATAGAAGATAAACTACAACCTGAGGATGTCAAAATTGGAACAAAACTTGCATGTCTTGAAATGATAAAAACTGGAACTACTGCTTTTGCCGATATGTATTTCCATATGAATAAAGTAGCAGACGTAGTTGAAAAATCAGGTCTACGCGCCTGTTTAGGATATGGAATGATTGGAGAAAACAAAAAAGGAAAAGAAGAACTTGATAATGCAATAGAATTTGCACTAAGAAATGAAAAAACTAAAAAAATTAAAAAAATGATAACACCACATTCAGCTTACACATGTGATGGATATGTTCTTAAAAATTCAGCAAAAAAAGCTAGAGAACTTAACCTATCTCTACACATACATCTAAATGAAACAAAAGAGGAGATAGAAGATATAAAAGAAAAAAGAGGAGAAAACCCTACGGAATACCTTAATTCGTTAGATTTCTGGAAAGGTAAATCATTTGTGGCTCATGGAACCCATTTTGAAAGATCAGAGCTTGATATTTTAGATAAGAAAAATATAGGAGTTGTACATTGTCCTTCAGCTAATATGAAGCTTGGATCCGGTTCAGCACCTATAAAAAAAATGATAAATAAAAACATCGAAATAGCTATAGGAACAGATGGTCCAGCTTCGAATAATACCCTTGATATGTTTGAAGAAATGAAACAAGCTGCATTACTTTTAAATAGTAGAGGTATACAGATATCACCTAAAAAAATTTTAGAAATGGCTACAAAAAACGGATCCAATTTTTTAGGATTTAATAGCGGTAAAATAGAAGAAGGAAAAAACGCTGACCTAATATTTTTAGACCTTACTTCCACAAATTTACATCCGCAACATAATCTACTATCTAATATAATATATTCAACCAAAGGGGAGAATATCAAATCTACAATGATTGGAGGGAAAATTATAATGGAAGATGGAAAAATAAAAACTCTGAATAAACAAAAAATAATAAATAAAGCAGAAGAAAAAGCAAAAAAACTCGCTTCAAAAGCTTCCCAAACATAAAAGGATCAAAGACAAAATATAATTATGTAGTAAGTAACTTAAAAATAGACATCGAAAACAGAATTTTTATCTAGATGTATTTATCTAATATATAAAGATATGATCTTAAATATAATGTTCACATAAACCATACAAATATATAGTTCAAATAGAACAATATGGAGATAGAGATAGATACAAAAAAAAGAATAGAGATAATAGATATTACTTCGGATATAGAAGAAAAAATTGATATAAAAGAAGGAATATGTAACGTTTTTGTACCGCATACGACATCAGCTGTAACAATTAATGAGTCAGAACCAAGATTACTGAATGATATAAAAACCTTATTAGAAAAAATAGTAGCAGAGGAAAAATGGAAACACAATGAGATAGATGACAATGCAGATGCACATCTACGGTCTATATTATTAGAATCTAATTTATCTATACCAATAAAAAATCAAAATTTAAGATTGGGATCATGGCAGAGTATACTATTTTTTGAAGGAGACGGCCCAAGAAAAAGAAAAGTCATTATTAAAACTATACAATAAATATACGTTAACTGCTATTTGTTTTATTTTATATATATTAACATCTAATATATCAAATAATATTATCGGTTAGCTTCTCGGTTAGAGTAGGATAATTTAGTTAAAATCATATATTGATTAGAAATTTCTTAGTTTTATAAAAATTATATTCCGATATTATTTCTGTAGGCTGTGTTGTCACTCTATATAGGATGTAGCTACTAACTCATTTGGATCATCTTTATATTTCTCCAATACTTCCTTTGCTTTTCCCTCATTCATCTGTTTTAGGGTTTTAGCAGCACTTACTCTAATACTCTCTTTTTCGTTTTTTAATATCCGGTCTAATTTTTCTATGATTTCATTTTCATCTATCTCACTATTTCCGAGGTTTTCGTTATTTTTCTTTAATATTTGTCCTATTGATTTAACTGCAGTACTTCTAACCTGTGATGAATCATCCTCAAGTGCCTCTAAAAGTATAGATAGCCCATCAACACTACCAATTTTGCCTAAAGCTTCTGCTGACTTTACTCTAACATGAGGTTCAACTCTAGCTTCAGAACCTAGATACTTTGAGATTTTATCTATAGATCCAGAACTCTCTATTCTTCCTAAAGCTTCTATTGCATAAGGACGCATATCACTATCGTCCAATATTTCTTCTAATATATCTACAGCTTTTTCATCGCCTATCCATCCTAATGCTTCTATCATTTCTTCCCTCATAAAGTCCACATCAAACCCATCTAGCTGTAATGCTTCAATCAATGGATCTGGGTTATTTTCAGCTTTGAAACTCTTTACAGCACTCAACTCGGGTGGAAACTCAGTAAATTCATTATCATAAAAACCCAACTCTTCTAGTTTCTCTCTAGTTGTAGATGGGTCCTCTTTCTCTTCAGTGCTTTCTTCAGATTCTTCAGACATTTTTAAACAGGTGGTTCTATTTCTGTGTGTTCTTCATCTCCTGTTTCAACTTCTACTCTGTTTACTCCATCAACTTCTCCTGGTAAGCTTCTTTTTATTGCTTTTAGGGTTTGGTTCGATATACCACAGTTAGAACATGCTCCATCTAGTTTTATTTTTAAGTATCCTGTATCTCTATTTAAAACCTCAATTTGGGCTTTTCCTCCATGGCCTTTTATTTGTGGGAAATTACGATCTAAAAATTCTTTAGCCCTCCCTTCAATGGAGTCATCGTATTCATTATTTTGTTCTTTGTTATATGGTTCTATTATTTTGAATCCTTCACGTCCATTTTCTTTAATCCAATCTATTTTTGATCCTTCTATTGCAGCAGATGATTTAGAATCTATATATAGATCAATACCATTAGATTCTATAACTATATCCTGATCGGTATATTCATCAGAAAGTTCCAGTGTATATGAAGCATTTTCTTGGGAATACCGTATTTCTATTCTTATTCCATATCCTTTCATATCTCTTTCCTCCATCAGAGCTTTAGCTTTTTCAGCTGCATCAGGAGTTATTTCTATTATGTTATCTTTTGTATTTTTCATCCTTTAATTTGTCTCGGAACCCAACAAACAAAAAAGTTATCAGGTATTTGTTAGGCTATTTCCAAATCGTTATCCTCTATATATTATGGTTAGATGAAAATTTAAAGGATGAAAACCATGTTATAGACCCTACCTCTGGGATATAGTTAAAGTCAAATTACATTAATTTAAGGGTGGAATATATCAAATAATATTGCTCCAGTCAATCATACGGCTATACACTTCGTCTTGGTTTAGTGTATCAATATTGCCGACAAGTATTAATGCTTTTTTAGCTCTTGTAAGGGCGACGTTTAATCTTCTATAATCATCAAAAACAGGGCTTTCAAGGTTATCTGTAACTACAAATGAAATTATTATTACGTCCTTACTTGATCCTTGGAACCTATCTACGGTATCTACATCTACGTTGTTTGGAACTCGTTTGTTTATCTCAGATACTTGAGCTCTAAATGGTGTTATTATACCTATTGATTTTTCAGGGACTTTAGCATTTTTAAGTTCACTTATTATATCAGCTATTTTTTTAGCCTCTTTTATATTTGTGTTTCCCTCCATATTGCCTTTAATAGATATAAAAGATACTTGGTCATCTAGATAACTTGGAAGATTATTCAACGATACATTAGGTATATCTTCTAGGGTCTGGCTTGCAATTTTATAGTTAGCAGGACGTAGGTTACCATCATAAAATTCTTTTGAGGGAAAAGATTGAATACGTTGAGCCATTCTATATTGTTCTTCAAGAGTTATAGTTGCTTCAGGATATCTATCAATAAGTTTTTCAAATAGTGAAGAATTCGTTTCTGTCTTTGTTACAGAAGGTAGTTGTTTATGATCTCCAACTAATATAAAAACGTCACCTAGGTTTATTGCAGATAAAGTTTCAGGTTCGGTTAGTTGGCCAGCTTCGTCTATAATTACTACATCAAAATTTTGTTCTCTCATAATTTTCGAACTGCATGTGGTAGCCGTTGCCGCTATAAGGTTAGCTTTTTTAAATTTTTTATAATCTGTTTTTACCTGTACGTCTAAAAGATCATCACTAATTCTAGTCTCAGACCCTATACGAATAAAGTCGTTAAACCCTTGTTGTCTTAAAATTTTAAGAACATTATCCACTGCCCTATTTGTTAAAGCAGAAATAAGTATTCTATCCCCTCTACTAATTAAAGCTTGGATTAGCTGTGTTATAGTGTATGTTTTTCCTGTACCTGGAGGGCCATGAATCAAAGCAAAATCCTTTGCATTAAACGCTTTTCTTACTGCTTTGTTTTGAAGAGTGTTATCTTTTATAAACACCTGTTCTTTATCATCAAATCTAGGTTCGGTTCTACCAAAAATTATATCTTTTTTTCGTTCATCTTCTTTCAGAATAAATTCATATACAGAAGTAAGCATTCTATCAACAGTGAACTCAGAAGGATAAACATCTAAACGTGAAGGATCCACAAATTCATCAGTTATAATAACAGCTTCATCTGGGCCTATTTTTTCTACCCAGGCTAATTCACCAGTTTCAGGATTTCCATCACTTGCTATAACAAGATCGCCTGCTTGGATCTTAGATACTTGGTTCTTAATTTTAGTTTTAATTTTCCATTTACCGTTATCCTGTTTCTTTGAATTTACAAGATCCAAATCTATTAGAGCTTTATCTCCGGTGTTTTTTTCCCAAAGATTTTGATATTCTTTATAGATAGCTAATCTTTCATTATGAAGGAATTTATACTGATCACTAAAATAATCTCTCTCATTTTGTGGTAGTTTCTCACCTATTTTTCCCGCCTTTGATTTTTGGTCTAGACGACCTGAAACTACCAGACAGTGATCTTGTTCAAAACAATAATCACATATAGCTTCTCCCTCATACCCAGAAGGTATTGTCCTATTAAGTTCTGTTACAGCTATTTCGTTCCTCTTTTTGAGGATAAACTTTAAAAATCCTTTAGATATAGAAAATTCCTTAGAAACAGATAGATCACCTGTTTCTTTTCTTCTATCTAGTAAGGAATTTCCAGTATATAAAACTGTACCAGTATCAATATTTCTTTTCTCTTGGTCTTCAAGTAATAGAGCATATGAACCGACTTGTATTTTATCATGAAATCGGGGTTCGTTTTTAGTGTTTTTACCAGTTTTTAATTCTACTGGATAGCCTTGACGTATTGCATCACATCTACCTTTAATTCCAAAATTTTTACTTATTAAAGTATATTCGCTTCTCCAATCATCATTTTTCATTAATTTCTCTTGTTTCAGCCAATTTTTTATTGCGTCACTATGTTTTTTAATATCATTTTTTATATCATCTATATCCTTATCTAATATACCAAGCTCAATTTTTGATTCCTTCACTCTATTTTCTATTGAATTTTCTATATTTTGCCCTCTAAGAATATCTCCAAAAACTTTATGCACAATTGTACCTTTAACTACTGGATATTTTAAAGGAGTGCCAGAAATTTTATTCAAATAATGCATTCTAGGACACTGAACCCATGCTCTAATTTCTGTAACATCTACGAGGAAAAAAGGCTCTAATACAACATATGAATCTCCTGTAGTAGAATAGTTTTCCTTACCTTGAAAGCTCGATTGTTTGACATTTGTAGCTAATAATTCAGTTCCAGAACCTAAATAATCCTCCATATCTACCCAACCACCCCATAACCTAAGAGTTATTTCTTCACCATCAGAAAGAAGAATTAATTCTAAAAAATCGCGTTTTCCATACTTTGTTTCAGTAGTAGTTTTTTCATCAATCTCTAAAATAGATCCTCTAATATCCACTTCACATAAATAAAGAAATATTAAGAAAAAAGAATTTCCTTTTAAAATCTAATATATAAAAACCTAAACTAAAATAAGGTCTATATAATTTATTTTTTCCAATACCACCAACTAAAAGATAGTAAAATAATAATTAATCCACCAGAAAAAAACAACAAACCAGGAGGTATGGAAGTAAGTATTCCATCAGAGACTTCCTGAACTCTAGATCCTTCAGTTTGAAGTTGGTTAATACCTACATTATTTTGGACATCCGACCTAGAAATAGAAGAATCAACAAACCACTGTACAAAAACACTTAAAAGACCTAATAAACCTATAGATCCTAAGAAACTTTTTAATACTTCTCTAAACTCAACTGCATCTCTTTCCCGTCCAGCAAAAATTAAAATAGGATTATCAGAGGGAGCATATACATTCATTTCATTTCCCTTAGATGAATAAACAGTATCTGCAACACGTATTAGACCAGCATTTCTAAGATTTTCTATATGGTACTGAATATTTTGTACTGAGGAATCAAGCTGGTCAGCTAGTGCAGAGGCAGTGTCAGGAGTCTCATGTAAACTAGCAAGTATATCACGTGAAGTGTCAGAAGAAAGAGCAGATAAAAGTTGTTCTGTATCATCACTATCTAGACCAATAACCTCTAATTCACCCTCTTGAATTGGTTTAACATCTGTATCTGTTGGAAAAATACTTGCCATTTCCTATAATATAACACACACTACTATAATACTTAGAATTTTATATTTTTTATAGCTAAAATTAGTTTTTGCCAAAACATATCTATATAAGTTAAAGATATAATATCCACGGTAAACTAATATAACCTACTCTTAAAAAATAAAATACTTTCTAATAAAAACATATTCTAAAATTTTAACCAACTTTGATACTGATAAAGAAAAACGCAGTTCAAACACCTCCACAACTAATTTTCCAAGAGAAGATTGATATAAGATAGACTGAAAGACCTGTAAACCCAATTCCAGAAAATATTTACTGGCCTTATTAAACCCTCCAAAAAATATTATTCCAATAGAGCAGCTGCTACCACAAAGTATAGACAACTCTATAGGAGATACAAGAGTGGTTTATCCATAGATAAAGCAAGATAGCAAGTTATCCCATCTAAACCTGAAAATACTCTATCTTCTATTATATAATATACTCCAGATGTTTCAAGTGAGGAGGTTTCTCTGATTCACAATAGATAGACAAGCGCAATAATTCCCCCAACCAGATAATTTAATATTGTCAAAGTTGGAAGTTCAAGGCTTCATTTACAATCATTGAAAGCACTAAAAATATACTCCAAAGAAACATCGAAATAAAAAAGAATTACTGGTTTACCAATAATATTCGCAATATTTGAACTAAAGATAAGACTTTTTTAAGAAAACTTTAGACTGCATATAATACCTACTATTTTTTGGTAGGCGTCTGTAGTCTTATTTCAAATCAAAACTTCAAAAAGGAACATCGAATTCACTAATTAAATTATAGAAAAGTATTGTTTTCCCACTTCTGAATTATCAACCGTCAACAATTTTTCTAACTAGTTAATTATGTAAGATTTGAATATTCCCAAAATAAACATTATATACGCTATTTTTCTCAAACCTATATTTTGATATATTCTCCACAATATACCTTAGTATCTTTTTCTCAATTATCATAAGTACTCATCATAGTATGTGAGAAACACCTTAGTTATTCCAAGCAACTGGAGCCTTTTGGAAAATTATGAATTAATTTATTTTATGTTTCAATTAGCCCGAAGTGAATCCCTATATTTTCTTCTTTAGCTCTTTCATATATGAGTTTAGATGAATATACATCTTGTATAGCTAGTCCTGTAGAGTCAAAAATAGTTATATCTTCCTTTTTTCCCTACCATTTAATTCACCAGAAACTATCTACCCTATTTCTCCATGTATATCCTCTTTCTCTAATACGTCCTCAGATACTGCCGTATTTATTTCACCGCTTTCTGAGCATTGTTCCCAGTCATCTACAATTATGTTTGATTTTTTGAGTAATTCTATAATAATGTTGGTTTGTAAGGAAGCAATAAAACTCCCTCGTTCACGGGGGAGATACATGGACTTCCTTACATAACATATTTACCATAAAACCATAAATATTGTATTGATGAGTCAGACACAGACACTATCATACAAATACAATGCTAGTCCTACAGAGGAAAACTTAGAACAGTTAGAGAAACATTTTGAGATACACCGAGATATATATAATAAAGCCCTAGAAACCCTAAACAACTCAGAAAACTGGATTTCTAAATATGATATGTATAATCGATTACCAGAATGGAAACGGACTAGTAATCCAGAATTTCAAAACGTACATAGTAAGTCTGCACAACAGACCATAGGAAGAATATACGATTCAATAAAAGGACTATCAAGGAAAAAGGAAAAAGGTCAAGAGGTTGGAGAGCTACGATATAAAAACTCAATAAATAGCATCGAATATAACCAGAGTGGATTTAAGATAAAAGAAGATTGTGTCCATCTAAGCAAAATTGGAGATATACCAGTAAAACTTTCATAGAGAAATACCAGAAAAAGCAGACATAAAAGGAGTAATAATAAAACAATATAGTTGCGGTGATTGGAAAGTAATACTAACCCTTGAAGTCAAGACACCAGATAAGAAACCTATAACTGAGGACTCCGATATAGTCGGAATTGATCTAAACGTATCAAATTTTCTAGTTGATAGCAATGGAAAAGAAATACAAGATTTAAAAGACTTAGTTGAAAATGCTTGGATTCGAGTAAAAAGAGAACAAAAGAAATTATCACGTAAGATACAGGACAGCAATAATTTTCAAAAGCAGAAAAGACGCCTAGCAAAAGCACATAAGAAACTGCGAAATAAGAGAAGAGATTTTCTACACAAACTTTCTAGGGCATACATTGAAAGATATGACGTAATAGCTATAGAGGATCTTGACGCTAAGAATCTATCAGAAAGCGAAAGTAACGAACTAAACCGATATATCGCGAACCATGCGTGGAATGAATTTGTCTCTATGCTTGTTTACAAAGCTTCACAAGCTGGTAAGCAGGTTATAGAGATAGATCCAGAAAACACAAGTCAAGACTGTTCTAATCCCAAATGTGATAATAGAATAGAAAAAGACTTGTCCGAAAGAACGCATAAATGTAATGAATGTGGTCTAGAAATAGATCGGGATCTAAATGCTTCATTAAATATTGTGAATAGAGCAATAGAACTTGTAGGGGCAGGGACTGCCCAAAATAGAGCCCTCGGACACCAAGGGGCCTCTGGCGGTACTATACCGCTAAGTCGGGTGGTTGAACAGGGAAGCCACGTCCTTTAGGGCGTGGTAGTTCACTTTGTTAGTAGAAAAATAATAAGAAAAATATATAAAATGAAAAATTCTGCCCCCAAAGAAATATATTCTCTTCTTAAAAGCTTGGTAAAATCAATTTTAGTTTATATATTATAAGAGTAATTAATTTAAGTATAGAATGAGCTATTAAGGATAAATATAGCTTAGATATGAGGAATCCTTTTATTAGTTTGACAAAATCAAGTATACTATATAACAAAGATATAATGGAAAAAATGGCTTTCCTACCCAAAAATATTAACACAATGACTAGAGCTAAATCTGGGCAAACACCAAAAGAAATCGTACACAAAGAAAACAAACTAAAACTTTATCACTACAAACCATTAACCGACAAACAACACGATACGCCAGTACTTTTTGTTTATTCTCTAATTAATAAACCGTATATATTAGATCTGCAAAGAGATCGTAGTGTAGTTCGTAAGTTCTTAGAGAACGGATTTAACGTATACCTAACCGATTGGGGTGATCCATCACATCTAGATTCAACCCTATCACTTGATGACTACGCCAACTGGTACATAGATAAATGTGTAAACATTATAAAAAAAAGAAACAATGTAGAAAAAATAAACATCTTGGGATACTGTATGGGAGGAACATTAAGTGCTATATACTCATCTATATATCCAGAAAAAGTAAAAAATTTGTTACTTTTAGCGGCAGGTCTTGATTTTGAAAAAAGTGGTGGGATTTTATCTCGTTGGAGTGCTGAACCTTTTTTTGATGAATCTGATATACCTGAGGTGTTTGGAGGTAATATATCAGCCGAATTTCTAGATATGGGTTTTGTTTTAATGGAACCAGTAAATAATCTATTTACAAAGTACTTTCATCTATATGATGATTTTGATGATGAAGAATTTGTAAAACTTTTTGCTAGAATGGAAAAATGGCTAAGAGACGGAGTAGACCTATCAGGAAAAGCATACATAGAATTTATAGATGATCTATACCAACACAACAAACTCACAAAAAACAAACTATATCTAGGCGGAAACCATGTTAACATTAAAAATATCGATATGCCAGTACTCCAAATTATAGGAACAAAAGACCACATTGTACCCCCAGAAACTAGTAAACCATTTAACCAAAAAATACCAAGCAAAGACACAGAAATATATGAACTAGAATCAGGACATGAAGGCCTAGCTATGTCTCCTAAGGCTCATAGGAAATTATGGCCAAATGTTTGCGATTGGCTAAAAAAACAACTAAATCAAAACACTTAGATAATCATTTATACTTCAAAAAACCTACAAACCATATCTACACACACCAAAAACAAAATTCAAATCAAAATATACTTAGACCTCTCTACAGAATCTAATGAGATATCTACTCCTCCATCACTAATATTTTTTATCTTTTACAATATCGTTTACTTCATCCATCTTAACTGTATTAACAACTCCTAACTCCTTTGCTTTCTCGAGTTTTTCTTCCGTTCTAGAAACCTCAATAACGTTTGTTCCCAACACATAACATATATTTACTGAAGATAAACCGATCCCCTCAGACCGTATATAACAATTCATTCCCCCTCCACTCGATTTTGCTCTATGTTTTGCAGCATGAAAAAGAGGTCATATACCGACATCCTAGAATATCAGCTGTCTTCAGGATTTATGCTGTTCGGAAGGCAACATTTAAATCTGTGTTTTGATGTTGAAGACATAGAAAATCTGAGTAAGATAGTCTAAGTTTGCTCCGTCGGGGATTTGAACCCCGGTCTTCGGCTCGAAAGGCCGAAATGATTGGCCGGACTACACCAACGGAGCTTTTTATTCCCTTACCTAGTTTGTTGTGGCCAAAATCTTTAAGCCTTTTTCTTTGTAAATCATAAAAATACTATGGAGATAGGATTAATAGGTGGAACTGGTGATTTCGGAGAAGGTGTAACTCTCCGTGCCATTAAAAATCATACGGTAAAGATTGGTAGTAGAGACGAAGATAGAGGTAAGAAAGCAGCGGAAAAATATTCAGAAATGACAGGAGAAGAAATAGAAGGAGGGGCAAACGAGGATATAGCAGATTCTGAACTAGTTATATTATCAGTACCATATAGAGGAGCTGTTGATAGTATAGAAACTCTTCCTTTTTCCGATGATACTATAATTATAACTCCAGTAGTAAATATGGAACAGAAAAACGGTACCTTTCTATATACCCCACCGGATCAAGGAAGTGTTGCACAGGAACTATTAGAACATACAGAAAATCCATTAGTTGGAGCATTCCATCCAGTGGCAGCAACTAGATTAGCCATACCTGAAGATGAATTTGACATCCCAGTATTCGGAAAGGGAGATTCAAAGGAAAAAGTTTTGGATTTCATAAATTCAATGCAGGGACTTAGGGGAATTGATTTAGGGAGCTTTGAAGTAGCACCACAAGTAGAATCTTTAACTCCTTTACTAATAAACCAAAAAGAAATAGACGAAGCAGGAATAAAATTCGTCTAAATTAAAACCTCTTTTTCTAAAAAACTGTATAGCCTAAAAACTAAAGTCATAAATATATCCTAACTTTAAATATTTTAAGAATTAGCATCTATAAAGTAAACTGTTCACTATTAATTTCTACTACCCAAATTTTGTTAAGTTTGTTAGATTATAGAATATATAAAATAGCATGGATATAAATTCAAAATTCAGTGGATTAAGACCTCAATTAACCGTTTTTTTAACTATATCTGTAGCAATTCTTTCAGTTATAACCGGTGTTGCAAATATTGGATCCCAAACACTAGTCGGTCCTTTAGCTCAATTTATACCTATCTCAATACAAAAGACAGCAGGATTTACAGGTACACTAACTGGATTTTTAATATTAACAAGCGCAATTGGTCTTAGAAAAAGGTTAAGGATTGCATGGTATTCCAGTGTCTTTCTTCTACCTTTCACAGCTCTTCAAGGATTATTACAGTCAAGTCCTCTATCTATACCTTTAATCTTATTGTCTATTCTAGCATTGGTAAATATACTTGTAAATAAGAAAGGTTTTGATCGGTCTCTTTCACTTTCACCTTCACAATTAGCTGCTACACTAGCTATTATTAGTGCCCAAATATATGGTACAGTAGGATCGTATGCGTTAAGAGACCAATTTGCTGACGTTGATACATTGGTTGATGCTTTTTATTATACACTTATTACTGCAAGTACAGTTGGTTACGGTGATATTACAGCCACAACACAGATGGCACGATTATTCAGTATGTCTGTTGTTATTGTAGGAACTGCTAGCTTCGCTATAGCTCTAGGAACTTTATTAGGACCAGCATTAGAAAAACGATTTTCAAAAGCACTAGGTAGAATGACAGAAACACAATTAGAAATGTTAGAAAACCATATCTTGATATTAGGATACGGAGAACTAACAGAAGTTATAATGGAAGAAATTGGAGAACAAGCGGAATATCTTATTATTACTGACGACACAAAAACTGCTTCCAAAATTAGGGAACAGGGACATAACGTTTTAATGTCAGATCCAAGTGACGAGTCATCATTACTAAGAGGAAAAATTGATAAAGCGAGAGCTATAATAGTAGCTACTAATAAAGATAAAGAAGATGCACTTTCTATATTAACCGCTAAGCAACTAAACCCCGATATATCTATTTTAAGTGCTGCTACAAATAGGGAAAATATTAAAAAATTAAAACGTGCAGGAGCAGATATAGTTATTAGCCCTACAAATATAGGAGCTAAACTACTAGTACAGTCTGCAACAGGTAAAGAAAACATTGAAAACCTAATTAAAGATATATCAATAGAGTAAATAGAGTAAATAGATTACTCTGTTTTTAGGTTGTAATTAACTAAATATATTGGTTAAGAATTAAATATCTAAATAGATAATAATACTCATATAATAAGATATATTATATTTTTTTATATTAAATGAATAAAGGATATTAGTTTATCTATTGATTTTTACTTTTCCTATGGCTTTGCTACCGGTTGAAATATTATTTGGGGTCTACCTAGGGCTTATAGCTGGTATAGTTCCAGCATTGATCGCAGGATTGCTAGCATTTATTTTTAGGTATTTAACAGGCGTTACACTACCTGGTCTTGGAGTAGTGGTGTTATCTGTAGCCATAGCAGGTATCAACGGGGGCTTCTTGGGCTTATAGATCCAAATATAATTCAATCTCCTATGTTAATAGTAGCAATATTAATAGTAATGATGTTATCTCTATATCCCCATAGTCAAGGGGGATAAATTGGGTGCTAGTATACCAAAGCGGTTTTCATTTAGATCAATAAGACAAAAGACTATTTCATCAGATGTAATTGAGATAGTAGAGGGGATTAGACAAATAACTGTCCGGCCGGTTGGACCAATAAATGATATTGAAGGATACCCTCCACTCTAACCAATTATACGTGAAGAAATAAGTAAAAAAGTATGGGGGTTTCCGGCAGACATCCCTCTTTCTGAACTAGAAAAAAGACTTAGAAAACGTTTACAGACTGAATACTATTTTTCTAAAGTTAATTTATCTATAAATAATAAAGGAAAAGCAACTATTAATGTTGCACTCCTATCAGGTAGTCTTTCAAGAAGAGTTCCCTCGAGATATAGAGCAGTATCTATTAATGGTTTAGTACCAACAGGACTTTGACGTGAAGATATTGTTAAAATAGATACTAAAAAGGTAGTTTTGAGGGAAAAATTTTAAGTGCAAAAACATACAAAGATGGAGAGTAACAAATCCCAGATCAAGATAAAAATAAAGAAAAAATAGAATTCCCTGAAAGTAACATTCTGTCAGCCCCTACTACTGATGAAGGCAAAGGTAGGGTTACAGTGGCTCTACCTCAAAAAGAGGCAGAATCTATTTTAAGTTGTAATAAAGGACAGATAATAGTACAACTACGAGGTATTCATAGAGAGTTTGAGATAGTATCACTATTCAGACAAGCAGGTAAAAAAATTAGAAAAATGACGGTAAGAGATAATAGTAAACTAGATAGTTCTACATTGGATGAAGCAAATATTCGAGATATCTATAATATTGCTATTCTAGCTATTAAAAAAACATAAGAAATCCGAAAAAACAATTGAAGAAGAAACAGAATTGATTTTTTCAGTTAGTGGAAAATCTATTATCTCAGGAGGTGATGAAATATTCGTAGTTGGTACATACAATGATCTAAATAATTTCGAAAAAGCAATAAAATGATACTATTAACTACTATATCTGGATTCATTGAAGTTTCATCTTGAATTCTAGGTCTATGTTTACTTGCAGGTGTTTTTGTAACAATTATATCAATTTTTCATAGATGGCATGCTCGAAATCAAATACCTGAAAGAGCATCAATATTGTTATGTCTTGGAGTTGTTGCCATTTGGATAAACGTCACTTCTGCTACCCAGCTTACTATAATTGGACAAAATGAAATGTTTACCATTCAGTCATCAATTATAACTATAGGTATATTTACAGGATCTGGAATTACCTCAATAATAGGATGAAAGATAGGAGATATGATATCAATAGATTTCTTTGCTGTAACGGGGGGATAAAAAACTAAATAGGGAAGTTAGTGAAGTAGTAAAAACAGTAGGAAGAGTCACCACAATTGAAATACCTAAAGAAATAAAAAACATAGAGGGATATGATCCAATATTACACGAAACTAAATAATTACTACAGTGAACAACATTAGTTTTTCCAAGACGACTTACGATATCAGATCTCTGGGAAAGATTTAAAGAAAGATTAAAAGACGACTATGGAATTGGTTATGTAGATGTTGATATAACCTCTGAAGGTGAAATAGAATATCTAGCAGTATGAAGTAGAGACGCAGGTCTTGGACCTACATTACCATCAAAGTATGTCAGCAGTAGAGATTAATGCAGACCCAGCTTTAGTGCTAGTCTAGGAGATGTAGTACAGGCTATGGAGTATAGGAAAACGAAAGCTAAAAGATTAGTTACAGGAGAAGTTAGAGGCATCTATGAAGATATAGTAACATTAGCTGTACATCAACTAGAAACAAAATACCTAGAAGATGAAACAAATTATAAACTAGTAACATTACCTCATGAGGCACAAATAGAAAAAGAATTAATTTCTATTCTGAGATCAGCAAAAGAAACAATGCGTACTATAGAGATCTCAGAATCTAGTCCTTTAACTGGAATAGCTATAGGAGGTCTTGACATAAATATTGTAGCAATACTATATGAAGATGGAAATATAGAGGTAATTCCAAAAAGAAATACAATAATCCAACCAGGTTCTACTGTATATACAATTGCAAAGCAAGAGGAGATAAAAAAATTCGAAATAGCATCTAACAGAGTTAAATCTACATAAAACTTTTAAAGATAAATACTAAATATATAAAATTTTATGTTTTTTTATTTTTACTGATAAAAATTTTAAAATATAAAAAATAATTTATTATTGGGATAAAGTTTTGGGACCGCCGAGATTCGAACTCAGGTCCGACGACCCCCAGTCGCCGAGGATGCCAGGCTACCCTACGGTCCCTCATCGAATATGTGTTAGCAAAATTCAAAAATTTTTGCTTTTTAACAAATTGAAATATTTGTATATATGTTTCTATTTATTTAGATCATAGTATAAACCCAGCTTTTACTTTAGAGGATTAATCAAATATAAGTACGGTTGCTTCTTTCATATCTATTATATCTACTTCCCTCCCTCTACTTCTGAGTTTCATATCTATATCTAATGCTTCGGATTGAACTTGTACTTGTTCTCCGTTTAATTCAACTTGTATATTATCTTCTTTTATCCGTTTTTGTATTGCTTCTAAGTTTTTATTTTTTAATTTTTCAGCTACATCCTTAGCTTTATCTTTAAATTTTGGTCCTAATATACTCATGTCTACCTCTAAATCTACAGGTATTTTCTCCAGTTCTGGTTCTCCTTTTTTTAATATTATATCAGAATTTAAAGCGTTTTCAGCGTCTAGTTTGTCCAATTGTTTATCAGTATAGATTTCAATGTGTTCAAGTTCTCTGTTTAGAGGGATTCCGTTTTCACTTTTCCATCTTCTTACAGAAGCTACAATTTCTGTTAGTAATTCACCTCTCTCTATCGCATCTTTATCATAAAATTCTAATACAGGCCAATTTGCTTTATTAACACTCTTGTCATTAAGATAGTAATAAGCTTCTTCTGAAAAAAACGGTGCTATAGGTGAAAAGATAATAGCAAAATCATTAAGAATGGTTCTAATAGTCCATTTCGCGGCTTTATCCCCTGAATATAGTCTATTTTTAACAAGTTCTATATAATCATCAGCTAGATCATCCCATAGAAAACCCTGTAGAGTCTTTAATGCGGTATCGAATCGATATTCTTCCATCAATTCTTCTGACTCTTTTATTAAATCCGAAAATTTTGAAAGAATCCATTTATCCGCCAATCTTAAATTAGGTCTGTCGGATCTATCATATTCTGTATATTCCGATATATGTGGAACTGCGAATCGATATACGTTCCAAGACTTGGTGAGAAATCGTGAAGCTCTTTCAACTTCTTTCCATTGAAACTGTACATCACTACCAGGACGTCCTGCTGATGCCATAGATTGTCTGAAAGCATCAGTTCCAGCTTCATCTATTACTTCTTCAGGCTGTACAAAATTACCTCTTGATTTAGACATTTTATGTCCATCTTCACCAAACACCATACCATTTATTAAAGCTTCTTCCCATGGTATTTCATCCTCTAAAGCAGCCGTTCTAAGTATAGTGTAAAAAGCCCACGTACGAATAATATCATGTCCCTGCTCCCTAAGCTGTGTAGGATTGAACTGTCTATCTTTATCTATCAGTTTAGTCGCAACATAAAAAGCACTTATTGAAGAATCCATCCATGTATCCATAACATCTTTCTCAGGCCTCCAATCCCTACTTCCACATTCTTTACAGTTCTCATTTGGTTTTTGGTTTGTAGGATCTAATGGAATATCTGTTTTATCTGCAACTTTAACATTATTACAGTTATTACAATACCATACAGGAAATGGTGTAGCAAAAATTCTCTGTCGGGAAATAACCCAGTCCCACTCCATACTTTCTGTCCATTCTTTTAATCTCTTATATCCGTCTTCTGGTATCCACTCTACCTGTCTAGCTTTTTCAAGTATTTCATCTTGGTTTACCTCTACAAACCATTGTTCTTCTGCTAATATTTCAACAGGAGAATCACATCTCCAGCATATCCTTATATTCTGGTCAATTTCTTCTTGATCATAAATAAATCCTTTCTCTTTTAGACCCTCAACAATTTCAGTTTTACCCTCATCAATCTTTAATCCTTGATATTTATCAGCTATATCAGTCAACCTCCCCTGTTTAGTAAATGCTTCTCTAAGGTCTAAGCCATGTTTTTGCCACCATTCAACATCCTGTTTATCACCAAAAGTACATATCATTACAGCTCCAGTACCAAACTCAGGATCTGCATCTTCATCTGCTATAACCTCTATTTGTTGCCCAAATAAAGGTACTTTAAACCTTTCACCTATTTTATCCTTAAACCTATCATCATCTGGATGAACAGCTATTGCTCCACAAGCAGACAAAAGTTCAGGTCTAGTTGTAGCTATATTAATACCTTCGCTACCCTCATTTACAGAGGGGAATTCTATATAGAAAAAGTCACCATTTTTTTGAGTTCTTTCTACTTCCGCGTCAGCTATTGCTGTTTCACATCTAGGACACCAATTAACAGGATGATGATCCTTATATATATAATCTTTCTCTACCATTTCGATAAAGGTCCTTTGTGTTTCCCCCCAATACTCGGGATCCATTGTGATATACTCATGATTCCAATCCTGAGAAAAACCTAAACGTTTCATAGTTTTCTTCATTTCATCAATTCGATCCATAGTATACTCTTCACAAAGTTTCCGGAATCTATCACGTTCTATCTCCGATTTCTTACCATATTTTTCCTCAACCTTTACTTCAGTAGGAAGTCCATGGCAATCCCATCCCTGAGGGAATAAAACATTAAATCCTTTCAAGCGTTTATAGCGGGCTATAAAGTCCATATAGCACCAACCCAAAGCATTTCCAATATGTAGATTACCTGTAGGATATGGGGGAGGAGTGTCTATTATATAATCTGGAGAATCACTTTCTATATCATAAGAATAAAGTGAACTATCCCAGTCATCTAACCATTTTTCTTCTACTTTATGTACTTTATAATCTTTAGGAAGATCCATATATTTAATTATCGTAGAAAAGAAGGTTATAAATACATAAATTTAATGCGAAAATATCTCATTAATTCCATGTTTATCTCTATTATATTCCTATGAAATAGCAAAACAAAATTGTTATTTTTTATTTAAATTGAGTAAACTAAACTATCTTAAAAAACAGGGCTTCCTTTTTCGATATATAACTTAAATGTAAAAAAATACTCGATTCCAGAGTGTCCTCAATTCTTTGAAGGCTTAACATTGGAGATGCACATAATAACATATAAATCCTTTATTTTACCCAACGAGCACCTTATCAAGGTTAAAAGGGGAAATACAAAATTATAGTCTCGATACATACATGAACTACTCGACTTTAAAGGCCCGGTGGTTACTTGTTCAACTACATAAAAACATACGGTTGTTTTCTGATGATATCAAGTATTTCTATGTTATATTATATCTAGATCTTCTAGCTTTTTTGGAAGATATTTACCTGTAACAAAATCCAATCCATAGCTAGCTAGGGATTGTTGTTCAGCTTTCTTACCTATATCTAGTTGAAGCTCAATTTGTTTTTTCCAATATTTGGTTTGAAACCTAGGGTCTTCTAATTCATTTTTTAGGGCTTTTCTATCTGTATCAGATAAGGGATCAGCGGGTAAGTCATATTCAACAATATCTTTTGGTTCTATACCTAGAAATGTCGCATCTGGAGTAGCTATTTTTTTAGATAAATGAGCAAGTTGTATACTACCATAAGCTATACTACTATAGATTCTATAGCTCCATGGATCTCCATCTGTAAAAACTAAAACAGGAAGATTTTCTTCATCATTTAGTCGTTTAATTAATCTTCTGGTTGAGCGTGCTGGTTGTCCCTTAAGATGTATTATTAGAGCATTAAATTCTTTATCAAAGTTATTTTCTATTAGTCTATCACGCATACCTCCTGTTTCTACTGCAAGAATAAAATCTGTATTTGAGTCTAAAAACTCTATAGAATCTACATCTACAGGTATTTGGTATCCTCCTTCTCCAACATCATCTTTACAATCTATTATTCTATCTCCCATACTGGTTTTTTCTTCAATTTCTAAACCTCCAAAAACAGTAGCTCCATCTTCCTCCGGTCTAATGTTAAATTTCTCTCTTGTGTTTCCGGTTATAAGTTCTAGATCTTCTATCAAGGAATCACTTTCATCTTGGTTTGTAAACTGTGCGTCTTCCCATCCCTCCGATAGATAGTAAAGTTCTCTTAGAGTTGAAGATCTATTTTCTTCTAGTTGAGAATAAATAAATTCAAGGAGATAGGAGAACTTAAGAAGTTTTCTAGCCCCTTTTTTAGAAGATGCTGACCTAGCAGTATTAGAATCCCCGTAAACCCATACTCTTTCATCCTCATCATACTCTATATTATTTTTAGTTCTTGATGGGAAACTAACTTCGGGTATCTCACCATTTTCAAACTGTCTATAGAATTTTTCAGCTATATTTAATATTTCTCTTTTACCTGGATCCATAAATTAATCACTGTCTTCCTTGTCGACCTGTATATCAACTTCTTGAGCATCCTCTTTAGTATCAACAACTAACTCTATATTTTGAGTATTTATCCTAATTTTTTCTTTACTATCACTTTTAACTTCTACGTTCCAAATAATATCTATTTCACTTTCAAGTTCTATAACCTCTAGGTCACCACTAGATTTTTCAGTAGATATAGAAGATATATCTATATAAGATGGATCTGCAAAACTATGCATCTCTAAAGATTGTTGAGATCTAGAATAGTTATCTACTATTATTTTAGTTTCATTTTGTTTACTTTTCTTTTTCACATATACATTATTAAGTACCTTAGAAAGGGATCTATTTATTGATGGGGTTTCACCTACTATATCTCCAATCTTTTCAGCTATTTGAGGTAGGGTTTTCTCTATATTTTTTTGTTTTTGTTCTCTTTTCCTCGCTCTGGATTTTCTGTTAATATATTTTTTTAGGTTACGTAATATTTCTCTTATAGCTCTTTCCACCTCTTTTTTTATTTTAGGTATATCAGCTATTGCATCTTTTGATTCACGTGTAAAAGGAACATTAGTTGAAGCGATATGGACTACTACTATACAGTTTTGTGGTATTCTATCATCACTATCTATATTATATGTCTTCCAATTTATAGATTCTACAGCCTTTGTTATTGCGCAACCACCCTCTCTATAGACTAAAGGAACTTTATTAGCAAACCTAAGAAGTCTTCCCTTATCTGTGCCATAAATTATTCCGGTTTCTACTATAAATGGGCTTCCTTTATATACACTAGAATCACGTGTTACAGTAGAATAAAATTCACCATCAAATTCCTTTTTTAATCCTTTTTTCAGGCTTTCTTCACCAATTGGAGAAAGACAATCAGTAGAAGGTCGTTGTATATTGACTGAACTCATAGAATCAACTAATTTTCCAGCAACTTTTGTATCAGTTAATATTTCATCTATAAGGTTTTTATCTGAAATATCTAGATATATATCTAATAGTTTCTTTATGTGCTTTTTATCTATAGTAAAATTATTTTGAGGAGAAAATTCTCGAATTTTTTCTATTTTATTGTTATTATTTTTATTAATCTTGTTTTCCTGGATTATCTCCAATATTTTATATAAGTTTTCATCCTCTGGAGTTGAAGATAGTTTTTTATTATCTTCACTTAAAGATTTTTTAAATTTATATATACATAATTTTTTTTCAAACTCGGATATAATTTTTTGTGCTGTCTTATCTCCAACTTTAGAGAATTCTTGACATAAAAAATCTTTAAAATCTTGATTATTCTTGGATTCTAACAGATCTAATAATTCACCAGCCTTTAAACCATGAGGATGGGGCTTTATTTCTTCAGGTTTTTTTGGTAATTTTTCGGTCCCTCTATCAAATACAAATTCCCCATTAGGCTCTATGAGATGTATTCTTGCATATGGATTTACAATTGCAGTCTGTTTAAGATATCTATGTAGGTGTTTCCTTCCTCTCATATTTGCTTTTATGTCCAATTCTATTCTTAGTCCATGTGTCCTAGTCCATGACGTTTGTTTTCTATCCTGTATCTCAGGTTTATTTCTTTCAGTATCTATAGATATCTTAAATAAGCTAGGTTGGCTATGTTTTGGTTTTGATATTATCTTAGCGGGCTTTCCTGTTGTAATTTGGCTATATAGAACAGCTGCAGATACACCTATACCTTGTTGACCTCTACTGTTTTTCACATATATGCCACCGTTATTACCAGCTAAGAAATTTTCATAATTTTTTCCTGGTACAGAGATGTCATATACAAACTCTGGAGAAGATATTTTTTCCACATCATTAATTCTTAGAAGACACAAATCAGAACTATATATAGATATTATAGAATTTTTATTTTCTCTATTTAGTAGTGATAGATCACTACTTTCACATATTTTAATTTTATATCTTTTATTTCCATTTAAATTGAGGGTTTCTTCCCATATGGATGGCTTCCCCACCATATCACAGAGATATATAGAATCCAAAGCTGTTCTTTCATTTTTTGTCGATATAACAGTTCCTTGTTCTTTTTGTATATCTGATAAAGCCTTAATAAACGTTTCTTGTAAAGTTTCTTCCATTCTGAAAATAAATTTAGGTAACTGATTTTTTCCGATGTTTTCATATAATGATCTAATGAAATTAAGACAAGATTCGTCGTATACTTCCAAAATAGTTTTATTTTTTCTAGATTTTAACTCAAAATTAGAACCAAAAAGACCAAATAAAATATCCACAAGCCTATTAGCTTCTTTATTTTGGCTATCCTTGAAAACAAATTCTATATAGTTGTCTCTAAGACTGCCTTTATCTATATAAAAAGCTAGCAAAAACATATATTTCTTAACTATTCTACGTTCAAAGACTAATGAGCCTCCATCACTAGATGAAGAAAAAGATGGAGGATTAATCTGGTAATTTTTATCAAGATATTCAAAAAAGTTAGTATCTTTATCTATATTTGGTATATTTCTTGGAGCTAAAATACAGTCACCACTTTCAAGTTTTGAAGCATTAACCTCAGCTATTTCCCCTTCATTTAACGTAAATAAACTATGGTTACCAGTAACCTTGATTTTTCGACCAACATTAGTGTCTATTCTATAACATTCATTTTTATTTTTATGTTTTATAACATTAGAAACATACCTCCAAAACGTTTTACCAGTTTTTCTATTAAAACATGGAACCTTAACGTTTCTTACTTTTCCATCTTTTTCACCTTTATTTAATACTGAACTACAAAATTCGGAAATTGACTCGATCTCTATTTTTCCATTTTTGTTTAAAAATATTTTCTGATTAGGAAGTAAAGACTGAGTTCTTTTTTCAAAACGACTCCCATAAAGTAACTTCCCAAATACCTTAGGCACTTCATCCTCAACTATACCTGGACCATTATCCTCAATACAAACCCTATAGCTATCCTCAGACTTCTCTATTTCAACCAATATATCTGGAAGAATTCCAACATCTTGGGCAGCATCTAAAGAATTATCCACACATTCTTTTATTACAGTAACTAAAGATTTAGCTTTATTTCCGAAACCTAACATCTGTTTGTTTTTCTCAAAAAACTTAGCAACACTAACTTCACGTTGATCTTTAGCAAGCTCCTCAGCTATATCCATAAATACACCACAAATAAAAATATTCCAAAAAACTACAACCATTGCCCTTAGAGAATATAGATAAAAATATATCTGGCAATTTCTCTATATACATATAAATTAATCCAATAGATAATATCATGTTTCTATAGCCTAAAAATTTTCCAAAACGCAATTCTACATAAAAAAATCAATAACAAATATAGTCTAATATATAAAATACAAAGATAAAAATATTAATTCAGTTTTTTTCTATTTAAACTATCCTAGCCCAGAGAGACAGAATATACTCTTATTTTTATTACTCCTTCCTTCAGGAGTTCAGTTGACTTTAGGTGGATAAAGATGTCTACCAATATATAAAAGCCTTGATGTGTTTCAACTACATTGATTTCTTTTATGTATGGAATCTACAATCCATCAAAATAAATATAAAAGAAACTTTATAGATTCCTAAAGAATCACCGTCATGGAAGAAAAGAAATGGTATAAAATACTAGCCCCAAAGAATTTTGATCGTAAGGAAATAGGGGAGACATTAGCTGAAGAGCCAGAAAAAATTAAAGGTAGTAGAGTGGAAGCCTCACTTGGAGATCTAATTGGAGATCCAACAGAGGGAGAGACAAAAGTAATATTAAAAATAGAAGAAATAGGTAGTGGATCAGTATATGCAAGGTTTGATGGGCATAAAATGTCAAGAGATTATGTAAGATCACTAGTTAGAAAAGGTAGTTCTAGAATAGACGCGAAAGCTGATGTAGAAACCGCAGATGGATATTCTATGTATGTATATCCATTAGCACTTACAGCCGAAAAAGCTAAATCTACACAGAAAAAAGAAATTAGAAAGTTAATGAAAGAAAAAGTAGAAGAGATGGGAGAGGAAAGAAATTTCGAAGGGTTTACTCAAGCATTAGTTTCAGGCAGGGTAGGATCATCACTATATAGAGAGGCTAAAGAAATATTTCCTCTCAGAAGAGTTGAAGCAAGAAAAAGTAAAGTTGTTGAAATACCCTAACCGAACAACTCTCCGAGTCCCTCCGCAGCTTCTTCACTAGTTTCTTCCTCTTCTTCTTCCTCAGCTTCTTGTTCTTCCTCAGCTTCTTGTTCTTCACTAGTTTCTTCCTCTTCTTCTTCCTCAGTTGCAGTTACTGCTCCGCCACCTGTAGATGGTGTTGCTACAGCTGTTTCAATTGCTTCATCAATATTAACATCTTGTAGAGCTGAAACCAAGGCTTTTACTCTACTTTCATCTATCTCCACTTCCGCAGTCTCTAGGACCGCCTCTATACCTTCTTCATCTACATCCTTTCCAGCACTATGCAAAAGTAGTGCCGCGTGCAGATACTCCATACTTCTCACAAAAGATTTCAGGTTAAACCTCTTTCGCTATCTAGTTGGTAACAGTTCGTTTCTATCTTATTTTAGTTTTGGCAGTTACCAAATAAGAACAGAGTTAGTTTTATATATCTGAATTATTTAGGATTAAATCCTAAATAAAGTATTATATAGATTTATTTCTTGTTTTTATATACTTCAATTTAAAAATTAAAAATATATCATATAATATTTAGATATAAGGAAATTTGTTAGATAGATCATATATGTATTTGATCTTGCTTCAAATTCAAGGAGCGAGGTTTCAGAGATTTGTAGTTTAAGGCTTGGAGAATAACTATTATTTCCTGTTAAAACATTTCACTTAGACCTTCTCCAGCTTTTTCTTCAGTTTCATCTTCGTCACTTCCTTTTTGTTTTTCTTGTTCTGGTTGGTCTTGTTGTTCTGATTCTTCTTTTTGTTTTTCTTGTTCTGGTTGGTCTTGTTGTTCTGATTCTTCTTTTTGTTTTTGTTGTGTGGCTTCTTTTAGATCTTCTGGAAGTGCTTTTTTATCTAGATTTGGTGCGAGGTCTTTTGCTCTATTATTTGCTTTTGCAAGTAGTTTTTCAATTATTTTTTCTTCATATATTTCAGCTTCAATCCCTAGATTTATAGCTTCTCCTGTGGTTTTAGACAGTAGTGAATCTATAGTTTCAGGTGTTGGTATATTAGCATTTATAGCTAAGTTAAATGCCTGTGTTGAGGCGTTTTGTATTTTTGTTTGATATTTTTCTATGTCTATGTCTAATTCTTCCCCTTCGAATATAGTATCTCCTTCTTGTAGTAAAATAAGATCTAGTCCTACTTCTACTGGATATATTTCTAGTTTGTCTAGTACTTCTGCTATTTTAGAATCTGCTATTTCCCCTTCTTTAAGTACTGTTGAATCACTTGCTACAACAATGGATCCTTGGTCTATTCTGGCATCTGCACCTATTTCTTGTAAGTCTCCTAAGAAAGGTCCAGGATCTTCTCCAGTATCTCCTTCAGGTATAACAATATCGTTTGGAGCTTTTTGTCCTTTCTTAAGAGGTGCTGGACTTTTACCTTCTTGAAGTTTTCTGTAAAGTGAGAAGGGATCATCATTTGTAAATATAAGACCAACTTCTCCTTTAATCGAATCTGCAACTTTATCAGATCCTTTACTTTCTAAAGCTCGTTTTATTAGTGTATTTCTACCCATTCTTACTACAGCAGAATCTCTAAGATTTGATCGTATTTGCTGGAGTTGTCTAGCAGGAATCCCTTGCATATCTATGATTCCTACAGATTTATATTCATCAACAAGGTTTTTGATTTCCTCTATTTCTTCTTCTTTCCATTGAGGCACTTGTTCAGTTAAAGGCATCTATATCACCTTTATAGGGGGGCCCATAGTTGTTTTTACAAATATAGAGTCAATATTAAGCCTTCCTTTATCTAGAGATCCTTCAAGTCTACGGACTACAGTATCGATATTGTCTTTTAGGTCTTCTACATCCATATCTATAGTTCCAACAGGTGTATGAAATGTTCTTCTGTCCCCTGAACTAAGTTTAACGGTTCCTTTCAACCTATTAACTTCTTCTTTTATGTCATCTTCAGGTGTTATAGGACTTGGCATTTTTCCTCTAGGGCCTAATATAGATCCTAGATTCCTAGCTACATCTTGCATATGTTGTGTTTCAGCTAAGAAGAAATCTGTTTCTTCAGCTAAATCTTTAGCTTCCCTTTCATCAAGTTCTTCTACTTCATCAGGACGTAAAAC
>JAHENH010000034.1 GCA_018609935.1 Halobacteriales archaeon
AATGAAGACGAACATAATGATGACCACAATGAGAATGAAGACGAACATAATGATGACCACAATGAGAATGAAGACGAACATAATGATGACCACAATGAGAATGAAGACGAACATAATGATGACCACAATGAGAATGAAGGAGAAGGACATCAACATAGTGGGGGTGGAGGTATTACAATTGGACAGTTACAAGAATGGGCTGACACGTTAACACAACTGTCACTTAATAAAAGTCAACTTAAAAATATAGTCTCACATAACACATTTGATGCACATGGAAGAAGTGATGATCCAGCTATGGTTACCTCGTTCAGATATGTTGATGAGTCTAGGACAAGTATAAAAAGTGTACATCCCTCCTCAGTGAATGTAAAAATAGAGGGAAGACTAAATACTCATGGAGAACTTGGAAAAGCAAAAAAACCATCCCATGGACATGGAGGTGAAGGCCATGGAAATAATGAAGAAGGACATGGGGAAAGTAGTGAAAGCACTAACACTAAAGAAAGTAATGAGGGAAACGGAGGTCACGGACATGAGAGTGATGGTCATGGAGGTCACGGACATGGGGAAAGTAGTGAAAGCACTAACAGTCAAAGTGGACAGTTTGGCATAAGTGAGACACCCCTTGTATCTGTAGAACCAGGGGAAAGGATGATAGTCAGTGGAACTACTAATTTAAATCCTGAGGATCATACTCTATTCATAGAAGTATATAAAAGTAGTTCAACTGCTAGTCTTAGTGGAAGTGAAAATGGAAATATAAATAATGGTGAATCTCTTGAAAGGGAATTTGGAACATATACTCTTAAAGAATGGAATTTAACTGGGTTTTGGTCTAAGAGTATAGAAATTCCAGAATCTATGCCTCCTGGCAACTATACAGTTAAGATAGATGACGGTATATCAACTGATACGATAGAATACAAGACAGTTGAAAATAGAGTAAATGAAGGTGATGGCCTTAGAGAAAAGTTACAACTGAAAAACAGAGAAATAGAGGATTTAACTACACAGATAGCAGAATCTCAGAGCAGAATACAAGAGTTAAAGAAAGAAAATTCGAATCTCAAAGAGCGTGTAGAAGAATTAAGAAATAGGCTAAAAGAGCTTTCAGTTAAATTAAAGGGAAGGGAAAATAAACCTGTACAAGCTAGTATACCTATAATATTTGGTGCTATTACATTAATTAGTATGTCAGTATATGGATTTTACAGAAGATTGAATTAGAAAATAAAATCATTAACAAATAAATTTCCAAACTATGACCTATATAAATAATAAAATTAGTACAACTTTGGTTGGTCTTGTCCTGATAGTTTCTATTTTATCCTCGGTATTAATGTTATACTATACTATGAGAGTAGACTCAATGGAGAAAAAAATTGAAAAGAAAAACTCCCTTATAGATAAGAGAGAAGATAAGATAAATACTCTAAATAATAAACTAAGAAAAAAGAAAGCTTACTTGAAAGATTCAAGAATTAATCAAAAAAGTTTCCTTGAGGTCACAAGAGAATTAAAGGCTACTGAGTCAAGTTTGGAAACTGTAGCAGAAAAATATAAGCATTCTGTTAAAGAAAACCAGAGATTAAAAGAGAAAATTAGTGGTTTAAAAAATAGATCTAAGCAGGAGCTAATCAAACCTGAAAAAGATTTAATCAAAAAAATTGATACTGTTTCCAGTTGCACAATAGAGTAATAGAACGTGTTAATAGCTTAGCACTATTATAAAAAATATTAAAAAAAGAATCAATAGATATTTAATATATAATTGTTGATTTTTGTGGTTGTGTTTCGTCTTGGTTGGTGACAGTTATAAATTTATTATAGTTGAGACATTATGAATTAAATATTTCACTCGATGTTGTATTAGATGTATTCCAAGACATAGATAACATGGACAAAACTAAATAGTTCTAACAAACCATCTACATATAAATATATTATCTAGATTTCAGAAATTATAGATTTAAATTAAGATTCTTATATTTTCAACAGTAGAAAGTATTATTTAAATTGTATATTGGAAAAGTATATTAAGATAAAGATTTATGCAGCCAAAGATCTACAGGCTGTTTGAGGCGAGTGCTTCGGGGCTTGACCCCTAAGGTGAAGCCGACACGGATATTTAAATAACTATGTTTCGTACACCAAGGTACAGTCAGAGAACCCAAAAGACGGATTAAAGACCTTAATCCAACGCTGACTGAGATAATCAGTTTGGAAATGTGGCTCCTCTCAAAATCCGCCATTATGGCGGTGCGACGGGAGTTTCAACGGGTCGTGGTGGAGCCGCCGACCCTCACGGACGCATCGGGGGTTCGGGTGTGAATTCCAGCCAACCCTTCGTGGGGAGGTCGAGGGGAATTAAATTCGTCTGCGGGTGCTGTGCAGCCCTAAACGGCGAACCCTCGGGGCTTGTCCCCGAGGTACTTCACAATATGGGTACAAAAAGGAATTCTTGTATGATTTTCTTAACTTGTTCACTTGATATTGGATCTCCTACACAGAAATTACCTCCAAACAGGAAACACTTTATAGTTCTCTTTACTTCATCACTGTCTATTTGTCCGTTATTGTTTGTGTCGTATTGGTCTATTACAGATTGAGATACACTCATTGTAACAGTAGTTCCTTCACTACTACCATCTTTTGCTGTAACTACAACGGTATAGTTCTCTCCTAGTTGGGCATTAGAAGAAACATCAAATGTTACAGTTGGCTTGTGACTAGTAAGTGTAGTCCATCCCCAACCAACACTTTCGTTATGATTGTCATTATCTTGATCAGTAGAAACAAATAATCCTCCATCATCTTGGCTACTATTAAATGAAAAAACACTTGGAATGTTTCTTACTGTTACTCCTCTCGAGTTTCCCAGGTTTATTGATAGAGTAGTCTTTCCATTGGGTCCAGTATCACTCATGGATACACTTTTTATTAGTGATCCTCCAGGTGAATTGCTTGTTACGTTCGTTTTTACTAGAGGTTGGTGGTTGTGAGAATTTCACTTTTCCATAGGTTGAATCCGTCCCAAGCTAGACCACTTCCAAACTTACTGCCAAAAGAAGATACTTGATTGCCTGTTGTATCTATTTTATAGATTTTATCGTTAAAAACATCACTAAGTATTAAGTGTTCTCCGTTCCATGCTAGTGATCTTGGAAAATTAGTTGGTGTATTAAATTTATCTACTATACTCATCTGTTGGGTGTCTATTTTTTGTATTTCATCTGAACTACCAATACTGTCAAAGTCTACTAACCAAATATTTTTCCCATCATAAGCTAATCCTTTTGAAGTGTCCTCAGCAGCCGCAGAATCTACTGTTTGTCCATCTGTAGTTATTTTATAGACTTTACCGTCTTGGGGGTTTGACATCCATAAGTGTGATCCATCCCATGCTAGACCATCTACAGATTGGTTGTTTCCAGGTGCTTTAAATGATTTAATTGAAGTTCCATTGATGCTGATTTTATGGATTTCGTCGCTGAAACCGTCTGCTGTCCAAAAGTTTTGTCCATCTCAAGCTAGTCCTGTAGTGCCTGGTAGACCTTCTACTTGATCTATTTTTTCACCTTGAGAACCGCACCTCCCACTGCTAAAGCCATCAATAAAAATCCTGCAATAAGTAGACCTCCAATCCGACTATATTTCATACACAAAAATTTATTCTATATGTATTTAAAAAAAGGGATTATATTTTTCTAAATAATATCAAAAATATGAAAAAGACCAGATGATTATAATTTTTGGAGATAGAAAAATAGGTCTTGAAACAACTAAACTGTCAAACAAGATCGGGAGGATAAAGTTACAATAATAGAAAAAGTACCAGGACAGGTTTGAAAAAACTACAGAGAAATATATATAGAAACTATTATAAATGGAGATACAGTACTGGAACCAATTCTTAAAAAACCTCAACCTGAACTATGTGAGGCTAACACATACTTAACAGATAATACAGTAACTAATCTTACAATCTGTATGGGAGCACAGAATCTATCTCTTGGAATGTTTAGATTTCTTAACTAACTGTCAATCAAGTCAATCAACAAGTAAAAATTCACAACCTTCTAACTATTGAAGGATTCTGTACCTCTAATAAAAACCTATCAAATATGTCTGGAGACATATCTTTTTGTTTTTCTTATTTAGAGTAATGGAGTAGTAAACAGCCTCGGGTGCGGTGTCAGAGAAAGTGGTTGAACAGTATATCGAAGAAATGGAACACTTGGCCGAATATCGGGCTTCACCCCCGACACCGATGAGTCGGAAAAACTTACACTTGAAGGTTGTTTAGAACAATAAATTTTTTACGTGTATTTTCTTTGTTAAATTGAGTTATATATTTATGTTGTTTTGAAAAATTGTTTTATTATGGTCGATAAAGATCTTGATTTATCTTTATTTAAGAATTGTTTAGATGTTGCACCTATTTGTGTAATTATTACAGAGACCACAAATAGAGAGGGTGATAATCCTATTGTATATGTTAATAAAAAATTTACTGAACTAACTGGATATAATAGAGATGAAATAATTGGTCGTGATTGTAGGTTTCTTCAGGGCGCCAGATACCTCAAAACAAAAAACAGATAAAATAAAAGAAGCAATAGACAGCCAACAACCTATATCATTGGTGTTGGCTAACTATAAAAAGAGTGGTGAGAAATTCCAAAACCAACTATACATATCACCAATATCCGATGGTAACAATGATCTAATAAACTATGTTAGTTTTCAAATAGACGTTACAGAAAAAATAAGATATAGAGAGGAACTGGAACTTTTCAAAAAAGCAGTAGAAAGTTCTGGACATGCTATATATATTACAAATAGAGATGTAACTATTGAATATGTAAATAAAGCATTTGAAGAAATAACTGGATATAATAAAAAAGAAATTATAGGGAAAAAATCCAAGTATATTGATGCCAGGTAATCAGCCTGAGGAATATTATCAAAATCTTTGGGATACAATACTGTCAGGTGAAACCTGTAATGGAAAAATTATAAATAAAAGAAAGTATGGTGAGTTATATATTGCTAATCAAACTATTGCTCCAATAACTAATGAAAATGGTGAAATAGAAAACTTTGTAGCTGTTCAAGATGATATAACAGAGTTAAAAATGCAGAGACAGAAACTTGATGTTCTGCATAGAGTATTGCGTCATAACTTAAGAAATGATATCTCCATACTAAATACATACATCGATATGATACTAGAAAAGTCTGAAGATGAAGAAATAATAGATCTTGTCAAAAAAATTAAAAATGCTACGGCAGGACTTGAAAATATAAGTGATAAAACAAATGATATGAAGGAAATATTACAAATTGTAACTAATTCTTCTAATAAAGATGTCTATGTAGATTTACAAGAAAAATTAAAACGATATAAAAATGAGCTATTAAAAAGTCACCCTAACTTATCTATTAGCTTGGATATTCCAGAAGGAAAAATAAATTCTTTTTTTTATTATTGTATTTAGAAATATTTTAGAATATCTTGTCAGCCGTAATAATTCTGAAAATCCTAAAATCAATATAAAAGGAGAAATCTCTGAAAAAAACATTTTTGAAATTACAACTAGAAATAATGACTCGCCTATTCCTGAAAATGTTAAACATTCTATGAGGGAAAGGGAATAAACACCTCTAAAAAATACTGAGGGACTTGAACTATGGCTTTTTCACTGGATCCTTTTAAAACTAGGAGGATCTTTTAAGATTGAGGAAGATAATAATGGGAATATAATAAAATTAGAAATACCAAGAACAGAATAACTTCAATTCTTTTTAGAAAAATATGTTAATATTATTAAAAAAATGTATTATTATATACTTATATATATTTATGTATTATGTTAGAGGGGGTAAACTTTCTATTTCTAGTTTTTTCTTTGCTAGCTTTTATGAAAAGGTGATGTTTCCAATAGAAAAGATATTTCTTAGAAACCATCGATATTATTTAGTAGAAGATATCTCAGGTTCAGTATTGGATTTAGGGTGTGGTACTGGATTGATGTTCCCTTATTTTAAAGATATATCTACAGATAGATCTGATATCTCTTTTTTTGCAATAGACCCTGACTCTTATATGTTAAATAGATCTGTTGAAAAAGCACAAAAAATAGATCTAGATATAAATACTTTTTTAGCGGATGGTGAAGTTCTTCCATTCCAAGATAATTCATTTGATTTTGTAATAGCATCCCTAGTATTTTGTACTATACCTAGACTTGATTTGGCATTATCTGAAATTTCACGTATATTAAAACCAAAAGGTCAGCTAAGGTTTTTAGAGCATATAAGAACAAAAAATTTTATGGGAATTTTTTTAGACTTTTTAGCACTTATATGGTAACTATATAGCTGATGGATGCCATCTTAACCGTAATACTGATAAAATATTAGTAAATGATGATAGATTTTCTGTAGTGGATCTTCAAAGAATTAATACAAAAATACCAACTATTGTTCCCATAATAAAAGGTAAATTAGAGCTTCAACCCGAATAACTCGAGGAATTCCCTTGTTTAAGGAGCGTAGCGGGCGGGGATGGGGGGAGATTGGATGAAAGGTGTTAATAAGACAATACTATTTAAGTATAATTGTTGTATGAGGCAACCCGTCATGGTAATAGGTAAAAATTGCCGCATAGAGACGAGCTACAGGAGACTATGGAGGTCTACAGTCAAGCTCTATAGTTCTGTATAGATGTGGTATGGGAAAACAAAATGTTACAGTCTGAAGTAATCTCCATTATGAGTGTTACTACCTAATATGTGAAGAATTTGATCTTCCCTGCCTAGTTAACCTATAATTGTCCTGCAACACGCTATAGAAGTGGTCAAGGAATCAGACTCTAAGCCTGAAGCCAAAAAAGAATATAGTCCACGATAAAACTTCCCAAGAAGTGTATCTGTAAATCGAGACTGGACATGACTAGATCTTTTGACGCTTGATGGTAGGGTGAAACTAGATATAGAGATCTCTGGATACTTTGAGGAATACCTTGACTGTGGAATACGGGAATTCATCTTAGTAAAGGAGAATGGGGAGTTTTATTTTTGTTTTGTGTTTGCTAAAGAGGTGGAAGTTGATCCATCTTCTCTCTGTGACGCTTCAGGCAAGTACCAACACAATACTGGAAAGAAGGGTATTTGTACTAAGAGATATGGATAGACAATGAAGGAGAGCTTGATAACTGTTTTTATTGATATATAATATGAAAGTGGTGATTATGACTTCTCAGAAGAAGATGAAAAAATATATCTAACATTAAAAAAGAACCAAAAACATATAAAACAAAAGAAAATGTAAAATAAACATAAGTGATATTTAATCTTTTAAAAAATTTGATGTTTTAGTTAAAATAATATTTTTAGTTAATGCAAGACATATATCTTAAACCAGATAAGTATTATTTAAGTGAGTAAAATAAAAAATGTCTGATATAATCGTTTACGGTTTGGATAGCTCTCTAGATACATTAAGGAGTATTCTAGCTATGTCTATGTTTATAGTTTTAACACCAATCTTGATATTTGGATATATGGGTGTAATACCAGAGAGCTTAGCTCCAGAAATATTTATGGGGGTAATAGCTGTAAGTGTTGGTTATTTTACTATCGATATATTAATTTATAAACATCTTTCAAGTAATGGATTTAAATTTCAGGATAACCTAAACCGGAATAAGTTACTTAAATAGTTAGTTTCACCTCTCAAAAGCGAAGGGGTCTTATTTACTCCCCATTACAAACCCAGTTAAGGTAAATATATGTTGTTAAGAATTTTTTTATTTTTAGTTTTATTTTACATATGAAAATAATTTATATACATTTATTATTTCATTTTTTAATTTTTTAACAAGATTTTATAAATGAACATTTGATTATTATTTTATATAATTTATATAATAGGTAATAAATAATGTTTTAGTGAAAAACTTTATAAATAAAGAATATATAGATATAACTGTAAAACCACAAAAAAGTGAGGTGATAAAAAAAAAGAAAAAACAAACAATAAACCAAGGAACCATCTTATATAGAAGCTCGGTTAAAATACTTGTTTTATTTCCCTTGTTGCTCTAAAACACCCTCCTTTACTTTATAATAACTAAAAAAATCAACTAGTAAAAATCTTTATCTTTAAAAACCTAACAAATATAAATTACTACGAGAATCACACAGACATTCCATCCTTGCCCTCTAAAATACTCAATTACTTGTTTTCTTTATTTCTAATTTTTAACTCGATATAGTCTGAGACCCCCCTCTTATATCAGAGAAAGAACAGGTAAGTAAGTAGAGTATTAATAGCACACATCACCCATTATATGTATATTAACTAAAATTAACATATAATATATTTCTTTTTTACAAGCTGTTTTCTATCATTGTAATTGTCCATATGTTGCTTGAATCCAGTATATTTCTTGTTTATATCTAACAAGCCAGTCTCCAGAATATTCATCCCCTCTTTTGATGGCTCTATGCCTGTGTAATTTTTCGATTAAAGATTTAAATGCTTCATTATTACTATTCTCAACATAATACATATCATCCATTGCTCTATTTATAATTTTTTTCTCAGAGCTTGTAAGACTGGATAATTCAAACATATATCCCTCCTTTAAACTCTCTGCATACATCGTAGAGTTAATAAATTTTAGATCTATGGTATAGTTGTAGACATCTAGTTGTACTGTTTCAGTTTCTACCTGGATAGGATAGAGGCTACCATTATATACTATGATGTTGTATTTTTTTGGAGTAGAACTGATTCCTTTATCTCTTTTTTTCAGTACATTACTTACTCCAATATCAAGTCCTTCAGACTTTGGAAGATTTTCTATGGGGGGAAGAATTCCAACTAAAATAGTTTTATCTATAGAAGGAGATCACTATATTTTACTTGTCTGCCACTAAGATTGTCTTCTTAAGGATTATAATTTATTTCTATAGAAACCCGTCTTCCTGATTTCTTGTCTATGGTTTCCCATGAAATATTATAATAGGAATTGTTGTATTCTATGATCTGGCCTCTATCTATAGGCGGTGAATTACTAATAATAGTACCCGAACCATTTACAATAGCTAATTTAATTGTATTACGTATTCTACTCTTTGGCGAATTCTCATCACCAAGTGTTTCAAAAGATCGGCTAGTTCTTTCTGCCATCTTACTATTATTTACATCAATAGCTTCAATGGAAGCAGGCTCCACACACCCAGCAAGCACAATTAAAATAAAACCCCTTATAAAACTAAAATATATTTGGGATCCATATATAGTTCGTTATGTTGAATAATTTTTTATACTGAATAAGGATTTCTGTAAACCCAAAAGGACACACTTTATTCAATATTATAGAGAATTAATAGTTTCCATTTGATAACTATAGATCTTTTGGATCTATGAAGAACAAAATAATTCCATTCTGAACTTTATATCTTTTGGTAGATACTTATACGTTGTTACGCAATAGATCTCCTCATCTCTTTATTATAAGTTTTATATATTTATCTATAGATTGTATGTCTTTAATTCCCTATTTATCGTTCTTTTTTTGTTAGATGATCTACTGATATTTCGACATCTTCTATTATTTCCTCTGTTTCTCTAGATAGATCCATACTTAAGTATTTTACTGGCATTACTATACAGAATATGTAATTTTTTTGTATTTTTTAGCGAACTATAGTGGTTTATTACCCTCTTAAAAAGTCTACTGACATCGATTGTAACTAGGTAATCTTCATATATAGATGGAATAGGTAATGTATATCTAGAAAAAGACTGAAAAAAGTGATATATCTGCATCTTTGATTTGGTTATTTTTTATATATGAGATATTGTGTGTTTAGAATATATCTTATTCATAACTTATTTTTCTGGTTTTTTGGAGGTTAAAAAGATAATATAGATGATGAAATATATTAAATCATCATTTTTTCAATCTATTTCTCTTTTAATTGATATTATTCGTCTTGTTTCTATGTTGTTTTTGATGTTGTTTTGTATGTTTAGACTCTGGTGTTTATTTGTTCTGATATTCTTTCACCTGGTTTACGCAGTGCGTTACTTTCTACTTCATAGATATAACCATGTATATTAACATTATCTGGGATTAATGGATAGTCTTGTAGATATTCTATTTGTCTTTTACATGCTTTATCTATATCATCTGTCATACGGATCCAGTCAGATATAGAGGCATCACCTATTTTGAGTTGTGGTAGTGATGGATCAAGATCTATATCTTCTAAAGATTTTTCTGTCGTATTTTCTAGACCTTCTATAACTGCATTGTCTGGTGCACTCATCATTCCACAATCTGTATGGTTTATAAATATTATTTCAGTTGTATCAAAGAAATTTGTACTTAGTACTGCACTTCTTATTACATCATCTGTTACTTTACCCCCCGCATTTCTGAAAATATGAGCATCGCCAAGATCTATACCCAATGCTTCTTCAACTGGTATTCTTTCATCCATACATGCAACAACCATAAGTTGTTTATCTGTAGGGATGTCTTTCCTTCTGCGTCTAGCCCAATCGTCTCTTTCATCTATTTTCTTTTCAACGAACTCAAAAACTTTACCTTGATTTGTATTTTCTGAATCTGAAAAATTAGACATAACAAAATATATAGTAAATAAAAACAGAAATAATTAGTTATATAGGCAAAACTTGCCACCTTTTTCAATAAAAAAACCAAGATACTAAATTTTAAAAACAAAACTTACTGTCATATAAACCAGAAAAACATCTAAAAAATATTGTGTTATATATTTTTATACTCCTGGTACACCAATGGACCTGAAAGATGTTATTTCAGCTGTTGCAAGTATATATAAAATTAGTAGTGATGATATCCATGCTACAAGTGTTATTCCTGCTGCGTTTATCCATCCTCCTGGATATCTTTGCTTTATAATCCATATGTATGCGAATAATGTTATTATTGGTCCAAGAAATGGGATCCATCCAAGAAAAAATCCAGTTATAGTCCATGTGATACTTCCTAAAACTGCAGTTATAACTGCGGATTTATAGTCTGTTTTTCCTGTTATTAATAATCCACCTATATAGATTCCTAGTCCACCTATAAGTAGGCTGACTAATAATACAACTATGGACCCCGAAATATGAGTTATTATATGCGTCATAATACTCTTTTATGGTTTTTGTTTTTATTTTATTCATATATAAGTACGGATAGTATGAATATTTTATTTTAGGTTTTATTTTTTTAGTTTTTTTACTAGATAGTTTGCTATTTCTCCTGTATAACATAATACACATCCCTTAAAACTAGGTTTTTCAGGTCACCCCTCTTTGAAGGGTTTATTAGCAGAATCTTTAGACATACCTATAATTATGTATATAGATATAAAATGTGGATGGATAAAAATTTAGTATCATACTAAAATATAAATTTTTTATTAAAAACTTCTGTTGAAGTTATAGTTTGACATATTATTTATCTCTGTTGAGCGTAAGATTTCGTAGTTTAGGTTGGAGGTATACCGTTAAAACAAATTTAAGTTCTGTGATAAAAAATTTAACCTAATGCGATATGATACTCAAAGCGGTAGCCATAGTAAGTATTCGCTACAGTATAACATGGTAATGGCTACTAAATATAGGCACAACCTACTTAGAGGATAGAGGAATGCCGGTTGTAGAAGTTGATGGGCATATACCAGTCAGATCTGTGTGAAGTGCGGAGAAAAAGGTGATAGGTATAGAGGTCGTTTTCGTTTGTCTGGAACGGAGATGGACGCTGACTACAACGGTGCTTGGAATATCGCTAATCGGACGTTAGGTAAGGTTGAGATAAGTCCCCTGGCGACCCAAGTGCTAACTGTGACATACCCCATCGAAAGACTCCCTAACGATGAACTGTCTCTCCATCTCTGTATGGTTCAGAGGTGTGAAGCATCAAGTGAAGGAGAACCACTAAACAGAAAGGAAGCTCCGCCCCCCTCTAAATTGGGGGTGTCACAATAAATATTTAGGGTTTTGTCTGTGTATATCCTTGGATGTCAGATATTCCATCTGATTTTGATCCTGAATCCAGAAAAGAGCGTGAGATAGCTGGTAGAGCAGCAGATGATGAGAGTGATTTTCTTTCACTTATGGGTCATATGTACCGTGGTGAAGTTGGTAGAACAACATCTTGGAGGGCACGTCTTGATAGAACAACAAACTGGGCCGTAATAATTACAGCAACACTATTAACTTGGGCATTTTCCTCTGAATCAAGACCACACTATATATTACTTGTTGGAATGGTTATGGTGTCAGTGTTTTTGGGTATCGAAGCACGTCGTTATCAAACATATGATATTTGGAGATCACGTGTTAGAATGATTGAAGAAAATGTTTTTGCGAACCTATTAGAGCCAGAAGGTGTAGAACATACAAATTGGCGTGAACTCTTAAGTGATGATCTGAGAAAACCTAAAATTAAAACGCCAAACTTTGAAGCAATATCTCGGAGATTACGACGAATATATCTACCATTACTTACAGTATTACTTGCAGCTTGGATAGTTAAACTTATAGTGTTTCCAACAACACAAAATAAGTTTATCAGAGAAGCCTCCCTTGGAGGAATACCAGGAATTTTAATAATTTTAATAGTAATACTTTTCTATATTTCTATATTTATAATTGCTTTCTGGCCAAAAAGTAGATATGCGAAGGGAGAATTTAAAAAAACAAAAAAGCCTGGAAAATGGAAATAAAACCAGAAAACACAAATCTCTAATTAAAAAAAATTATATGCAGAATAAAAATTTTATTAAGTAAAGTTCCATCATCAAATTCTTATATCCTCCAATAAAAAATAAAATAATACTACCTTTCTTACCGTAACATTTCTAGGTAGACAGGGTCTTAGATAGTTTGGTATCATGGCTAATGTATATTTATTTTTTATATTTTTAACTTTAGTGGGTTTGTAAGGGAGCGATAAGTCTCCTTCCTAACTTTGTTAGGTGGGGGTTACATGGACTTCCTTGCTAGTTTTGAAGAAAGGATTTATAAGTAATAATCACTTACTACTTATGTAGTAAATGGTAGTATGGATGAAGAGATGACTTCAATAAAAATCCCAGTTGAACTCAGGGAAAAACTAAAACAAAGAAAAGTTCACCGTAACCAGCCCTACTATGAGATTATTAGGGAACTATTAGAAGAAGTCGAAAATGAAAGTTGAAGCTGAAAAAACCATTATCTGTAGTATAACAGATCCGAACAAAAACAAGTTAGATGCAATAAAACAAGAATATAGAAACGCTCAAAGATACATAAGAGGAGAAAACGTTGAATTGTATTCTGCCACAGAACAAGCGATGGATAAATACATCGAAAAGGATAAACTGAAAGAAAAAGAATACCCTCTCTTCCTCAGAAACGATACCTTCAAAATAGAAAAAGCCAAACAAACAGAAGAATTTGACTATTGGGCTAAAATCCCCATCTCTAACGTTTATGGTGGTGTTTGGATTCCTATAAAACCACACCAAGAAATAAAGGAAGACTACCAGATCCATGATTCAAAGATAGTTAAGAAAGGATATGGGTTTGAGCTGCATCTTTCAGCATCAAAAACAGTTAGACCTAAAAAAGAATATAGGGGAATAGTCGGTATAGATTTGGGTTTGAATAAACTTGCTACGTGCGTCACGTGGTCCAACCGCTAAACCCAA
>JAHENH010000035.1 GCA_018609935.1 Halobacteriales archaeon
GTGTATTGATGAGCTTCCAGAGTTTATGCATCCAAAACACATCGTATTCGTTGAGGAATTCCCCCGAACATCCACAGACCGCATACGCAAATTCAAACTCGTAGAAATGTGGGAAGACGGAAAATTCGAAAACCAAGCATATTCAGTAGGAAGATAAAAGAGATTTTTAAAAAAATATTAAGTAATTAAAATAACTCTTATAAAAAAATAAGTATAAATATATAAAAGATGGTAGATATACAGTTTAGTAAGCGAGTTAGCCATTTTGTACCTCCTAAACAGTGGGCTAGTATGCGAGAGGCTAAAGAAGCTGAACAGGAAGGTAAAGAAATAATACATTTTGAAAGAGGTGACTATAGAGGTCCTGATTTTGCTCTTCCAGATCATATATATGATGCTGCAAAAGAACAGTTTGGGGGCCATATAGAATATAGTCCTGGTCCCGGAATACCAGATCTTAGAGAGGCTATAGCAAATAAAGTAGAAGAAGAGAGGGGAAGGCCTACTGATCCTGAGGAAGTTGTAGTTACTGCAGGAGCAAAAAGTGCTCTTACTATGTCTCTTCTTACAATGTTAGAAGATGGAGATGAAGTAATATACCCAAATCCTGGATATCCACCAGATGAAACATGGGCTAAGTATGCAGGAACAAAAATACTTCACACTCCTTTAACAAAACCTGATTGGCAATATAATGTTGATGAGCTAAGTGATATGATAACTGGCAGAACTAAACTTTTAATAATTAATTCCCCACAAAGACCTAATGGTCATATAGTTGAAAATGTTGAAGCTATAGCTGATGTAGCTAAACAACATGAGCAATTATTGGTTATTTCAGATGAAATCTTCACCCAAGTTACATATGAAAAAGATGATAAATCTATTACATCTGTTCCTGGAATGCCTGAAAGATCTATATTAATAGATACATTTTCTAAAGAATATGGTATGACTGGATTCAGAATTGGTTATGCGGTAGCTCCTGAACCTATAGCGGAAAAACTTTCTATTTTCTTCCAAGACTTCATGACAAACGTAGCTGTATTCATACAGAATGCTGCTCTTGCGGCTATAGAGGGACCTCAGGAATGGGTTGAGGAAAAAAGACAAACTCTTATGAGAAAGAGGGATAAAATGGTTGAAGCATTAGATGATATTTCTGGAATAGAATGTCAAAAACCTCCTGGAGCGTTTTATGCTTTCCCAAATATAACTGGAACAGGTATGGATTCCCAGGAATTCACTGATAAAATGATGAGAGAACAGGGAGTAGCTGTTGTTCCCGGAACAGCTTTTGGAAGTAGAGGTGAGGGACATGTTCGTTTAACTTTTTCTGTTCCTGATGATGAAATAGAGGAAGGTATAAAAAGAATCAGAAACGAACTAGAGTAAAAGGTTTTTATAGTTAGTTTATTTTTAACTCTATTTTTTTATATCTGATATTTTATTTTTTAATTTGGTTTATTAATGATTATATTTTAAGTTAGGTGAATGTTTTTTTTGTTGTCAGTTTTTATAGGTTACCTTTATTTTGTTTTGTTTTTTGTTTCTTATATCTTTACGTACTGGTGTTTTAGCTTCTGAGGGTGTTTTAGATTTTTTCGTAAAGATAATATGTATTGAAAAAACATGTGTTTACTATGTTATTTTGTATTTTAATATTTAAGGAATATAATTAAACATTGTAAAGTATTTGGGTTGTTAATATTTAACATACAGGCTAACATTTTACCTAAACGAAAAATTTAAGTGTAGACGAAATAGTATATTATATGTATGGCGGTAGAGCTAAATGTTGATAAAGTTCCTGGCGAAGATAAAGGCGAAGTACCAGAGATGCCACTTGACAGAGATGAAAAGTCAATAATAAACTACGGTGTGGCAGACCCAGTATGGGACATCGATACACTCCCATTAACATATAACGACAGCCGATGGATGGCTTTCGTATATAGAGCGGACATGGATGACTTGGAAAGGATCACACCAGATCCTCTTGAAGTTGTAGATGACAAAGTAGAATTCTGGTACGTAGACCACGACAATACAATGCTAGGCCCATACTATGAAATGGGTGTTACACTAGCATGTGAATACGAAGACGAACACGGAGACGTATATAAAGGAGGGTATTATCCCTACATGTATCTAACCGGATCCGCAGCAACTGACGCGGGCCGTGTACTTGGATTCCCAAAGAAAATGGCATACATAGTGTGTCATGAGTCAGGAGGTGCAGATGTAAGAGATCCAAAACATGAAAAAGATCACTTTACATCAACAATATCCAGAAACGGATATGTAATGCACTCATCAAGTGGAGAATACGATGATGCAGATGTAACACAACCTGAATTTTATGGAGATCCTGAGTGGGGTCGCTTCAACATGAAAATTGTAAGTAACAGTGACCTAACTGAAACTCAATGGGACCTAACATTCCTAGATTCCGAATGGGAAGGAGAACACAGATTCCAACTACATGAAGATACAATAAGAACAGCAAGTCCAGACGCAATAGATTCATGGTTCCTACAAGGAACCCCATTTGACAACATGGGTGCCTTAGTACCACCACAAGAACTACTCGGACTTGTCTCCTTCACATTTGATCTAATTATACCTCCAGCAGAAACACTCTGGAGCAAGACAGTAGAAAGAGATGAAGAAGAAGTAGCAGAAGCAGGATACGCATATCCATACACATATGGTATGCGGCAAAGATTCCCAAAACCTAAAGGTGTATAAAAAATGCCAAAAGAAACAGATAACGTAGCGGTTTATGACGAAATACCTGGGCTAGAAGAAGGTGAAGTGCCAGAACTTCCACCAGACAGACCGAACGAACACATAATAACACAAGCAGCTGCAGACCCAGTATTTGACAACGACATTATACCACTTACATATACAAACAGCCGATGGTACGCATATGTATATAGAGCGGACATGGATGACTTGGAAAGGATCACACCAGATCCTCTTGAAGTTGTAGATGACAAAGTAGAATTCTGGTACGTAGACCACGACCACACAATGTTAGGTCCATACCTAGAAATGGGTATAACCATTGCATGTGAATACGAAGACTATAAGGGAGGGTATTATCCCTACATGTATCTAAGCCAAGATTCTGCAATATTTGCAGGTAGAGAACCTTTTGGATTCCCCAAAAAGAAAGCAACTATAGATATAGTTGAACATGGAGGAGGAAATGATAGAGGTGACCAAGAAGTAGGTAAAGATACACCTGGCGACTTCTTCTCACATGCACTTGAAAGAAGAGGATGGTTAATGCATACCTCAACAGGTAAATATGATGATGAAGGTATACCATTCCCAGAATTTTATGGAGATCCTGAGTGGGGTCGCTTCAACATGAAATTAACAACATCTCCTGATGTACAAGAAACAGAATGGAACCTAACATTCCTAGATTCTGAATGGCAGGGAGAACACAGATTCCAACTTAGAGATCAAACTATAAGAACAGCAAGTCCAGACGCAATTAATTCTTGGTTCTTCCAAGGTACTCCATTCGATAATGCAGGAGCAATGATTCCACCACAAGAACTACTTGGAATGGTAGCTTTCAACTTCGATCTAATTATACCTCCAGCGGAAACAGTCTGGAGTAAGACAGTTGAGAGAACTGAAGATGAAGTATTAGAACATGCTGCTGAAGCTTCACCATATGAATACACGATGAGACACGACTTCCCAAAACCCAGATACAAATAAAGAAAGCTGTTTAGATAGAATAGAGAAAATAAAATCTTTAAATTTGTAGGTAAAGTTTGAATCTTCCCGAATAATCTTTTCTTTTTTTGTTTATATTAAATTATTATATTTATCTATATTTGTATAATATAGTTAGTGTATATTTTTATAATGATTTTGTATATATATATCCATTTTTATTTTGTAAATTTACAAAATATTTTGGTTTTATCAATCATATACTAAGAAAACAATAATTTTTTATCAAACAAAGTGAGATATATAAATATGGCAAAAACAGAAGGGATAGCGAAAAAAGCCTTTGATGAATCATTCTTTGATACAATACTAAAAAGAAGATCAAGAAGATTCGGACTAGGAATGAGAGTGCCAGAAGGAGATCACCTAGGACCATATAAATCAGAATATGACCCAATACCATTATCTGAAGAAGAAGAAGCACTCTTAGTATGGGCTGCAACAGGCCTGACTGGGATGGCTCTCGCAGAAATATCAGAAGCAGGATCTATGGTGCAATGGACAGGAAGATCATATCCATCACCCTGTAATGTCCATGCTACAGAACTATTCTATACAAATGATGATGGACTATATCTAGCAAAAATAAGAGACACAGTAGCAGATGACGTATCACTCTTTGAAGGATTAACAGAAGAAGAAAGCTTTGAACGTGTAATAGACCTATTTAACGAAAACAAAATTAAACTTGAAGATGGTAGAGGCGATCTTCCTGATAGAATGCCAGCTTTATTCGACTTTAACGAATGGAACGCTAACAAGCCAGGAACCACCCTTTTTGTTCCAATTACAGACACAACACTATGGTATATAGATCTACTACATCTGTATTTCTCAAGAAACTATAGAATGACACTTGTAGATGAACTAAACGGAAGGAGACCTGCAGGAATACAAGAATGGGTAGATCAAGGACGTCTAGAATCAGATAGAACTATGGGGTTATTTAATTTTGAACAGAGAGTACTTACCGGACTACATTCAGAACAAGCAATGATGTGTCAAAATATAAACCTAGCACTACAAGCTATGGGTCTTGGAGGCTGGTCATTCACAGGATTTCTACCATTCTATCTATTAGGTGGTGGAGAACAATGGAGAGGACTAGGATTTGACTATATACAACCAGACGAAGAAAAAGCAATGGATCCAGAACCCATACCAGTAGGAAGAGAAGATGTATTTGAATCTTATTGTCCACCAAACTATGATGACATGGATGAAGCAGTAGATGCCTGGATAGAACTAAAGAAAAAAGAATCTGGTGCACCCGAAGGAGTACCTGAATTTGCACCTGAAACCACCGAAATAGTAAAAGAAGCGTGTAACTATATCTATGACACATATGGAAGACTACCAGCCTTTATACCTCCAATGTATCAACGTATACAGGCCCAGGCACACCATATAGATATAGATTTCTATGATGATTATCTATCCGAAAAAGCATACTCAGATGTACATAGAAATCACTTCGAAAAATGGCATCCAAACCAAAAAAATCCGTTTAAATAAACAAAAAAAAAACAAATATAGTTACAAATAAACAAAATATATAGATTTCGATTAAAAGGATAAATAATCAATAAAATTAGATTTTTAGTTTAAACACAAAAGATTTCTTCTATCCTAAAAAATATTATACAATCCTGAAAAATAGAGTATAGAATAGCTTAGTACTTTAAACTAAAGATTTAGTATCGAAATATTCATAAATTCTTAAACAAGAGATTAAAAAGATGTCGAAAAAAATTAATTATCCAAGGCGTCAAACACTAAAAGCTATAGGTGCAATAGCTGCAGGCTCTGTATTAACAGGATGTATGGAGGGTGGCACCAACGGAGATGGTTCACAACAAGAACCCTTAACTATAGGCGGACTAAACCCAGTTTCAGGTCCTCTATCTGTTTTAGGAGAGAGACAAAGAAACGGAATTAAGCTCGCAATAGAACAAATAAACGAAAACGGCGGCGTTTTAGGACAGGAAATAGAAGTTGTATATGAGGATTCTGCTTCACAGCCACAAGTTAAAGCAAGACGTCTGGTAGAAAGAGACAACGCAGATGTATTAGTAGGAATTGTATCTAGTGGAACAAGTGTACAAATACAGGAATATCTAAGAAACGAACAGGTAGATACATTGATGTGTTCATGTGTAGGATCAGATGTTGTTACTTCAACGCCAAACTGTACAGAACAATATTATATGATGAAATGGGATAACGCACAAGTAACACATGCAGCTGTACCAGTAGCTGAACAACACGGAACCGATTGGTATTTTATAGCACATGATTACAACTGGGGAAAGGACAGCGTGGCAAAAATGAAATCAAGAATCAGTCAACAAACAGATGTTCCAATAGATGATGTATCAATAGGTGAATCATATATACCTATTGACCAAACAGATCTAAGATCTGTAATACAAGAGGCAGTGGATGCGGATCCAGATGTCATAGGGGTAGCGTTAGTTGGTGCCGGATATACGGCTCTAGTCAACCAAGCTGCTGACCTAGGAGTTGAAATACCGATACATCATGATTATGCTGAAAATGCTGCTATAGAAGGTAGTGCAGAGTCAGTAGAAAAATTAACTATGACTGCAGGTGTTGACTATACATTTACTAATAGAAATTATGAACCTGGATTGCGGTTTGCACAAGACTACAATGATAGGTTCGGACATTGGCCAGAATGGACATCAGCAACTGTATATGATACTACATATTGGATAGCTAATGTAGTAGGACAAGTTGGATCTACAGACCCAACAGAACTCCAAGATCCTCTAAACACCTCTGAACATTCTGGGTCAATAAAAGCTGACTACGTATATATGAAAAGTTGCTATCAAAATGCTGTAGTTCCAATACATGTTGTAGAAGCAAGAGTAACAGATGAATTTGATGTACCAGCATGGTATGTCACAGAAACACTAGATAATAGTGAAGGACAACTAATGCAAGAATGCGGAGCGGAAATTAGGATATCCGACGAAACCCGATGTAACTTTCAATCTGGATAAATATAAACTATCTGGGGAATAAAAACATATACACTAGATGGTGTTATTAGAAACACAAAAATTAACTAAATCATTCGGTAAAGTTAAAGCCATAAATAATCTAGACTTTGAAATAGAAAAAGGCGAAACCAGAGGAGTCATAGGGCCTAATGGAGCGGGGAAGACTACATTCTTTAATTTATTGTCAGGTATATTAAAACCAACAAGTGGAAAAATATTTTTTAGAGAAAAAGACATCACTAACCTTCCCCCATATAAAAGAACAGACATTGGTATAGCGCGTAGCTTCCAAATAGCAAATCTTCTTGAAGGATTGACTGTAAAGGAAAACATAAAAATTGCAACAAGGTCTTCTTCTTTTCCTTCTAGACCTTCTTTTTCTATGTTTTTTGAACCACACGGAACAGAACAGAAAGTACAAAAAATACTAGATGATTTCAGTATGTCTGAACTAGTAGACCAAAAAGCAGAAAACCTTTCTCATGGACAAAAAAGAAGACTCGAAATTGCACTTGCTATGGCTATAGACCCTGATCTATTATTACTAGATGAACCAACTGCTGGAATAGCTCCAGAAGACAGAGATAAATTAGAAGGAGTTATTAGAAAAGTAACCAAAGATAGTACAGTAATATTGATAGAGCATGATATAGATATAGTAATGAGTCTCTCTGATTCAATAACTGTATTGGATAGAGGAGAAAAATTAGCGGAAGACATCCCTGATAATATTAAAGGAAACAAAAAAGTACAAAAAGCATATTTGGGTGAAGCGTGAGTAAACTAAAAATAGAGGATCTCCATGTCTATTATGGTACTAGTCATATAGTACAGGGAATATCTATGGATATAAAAGAAGGTGAAGCAGTAGCATATGTAGGAGGTAACGGGGCAGGTAAGACAACTACTTTTAAATCTATATTAGGGCTTGTACAACCCAGAAAAGGTAAAATATACTATAACGATAAAGAAATAAATGAAATCCCTACTCATGAAAGAATAAATCTAGGTATAGGATACTCACCTAGTGATGAAAACGTATTTGGAAAACTCACCGTTAAAGAAAATCTTACAACATCTCATACTACCTCAAATGTAGGCTTTGATGAAAGACTAGATTATGCATATGATTTATTTCCAATACTAGAACAATATAAAAATACATCTGCGGAAAGTCTATCTGGTGGCCAACAACAAATGCTAGCTATAGCATGTTGTTTGATGAATGATCCTGATCTATTATTACTAGATGAACCAACTGAAGGACTTGCACCAAAAATAGTAGATGATGTCGTAGAAGCCCTATGTAAAATAAATGAAGAGGGACATACATTATTGATAATAGAACATAATATTCCGACTGTAGCTCAAATATGTGATAGAGGATATGTATTACAGAGAGGTAATATAGTATTCGGTGGTACAATAGACGAAATAAGGGAAAATGTAGATATTGCGACACCATAAAACAAAAAATAAAATCAATAGATTAAAAATTCATTATAAATAATACCGATCTATTAAAGGTGGTCTTATATTAATGGTATATATATTTGACATTTTTGGACCAATACAGATTTTAAATGCCTTAACCACTGGTATGCAGCTAATTCTGATTGCTGCTGGTTTGAATATAGTACTTGGAATGCAGGGAATATTCAACTTTGCACATGGTGCCTTTTATATGGTTGCAGCATACATAACTCATATAGTTTTTTTTTCATTAGTGGGTACAGTTAATATTTTCAGCTTTACAATAGGGTTAATTTTAGCATTTATAGCTTTAGCAATAATAGGTATTATAGTAGAAATAGTATTTCTAAATCCACTAAGCTCAAGAGAGGATCCTCCACTGCATCAACTTCTTTTAACCTTTGGGCTATCAATAATATTTGTAGAATCAGTGAAACTGATATGGGGTCCACAGTATAGGTCTACAGATATACCCCAAATTTTGTCTGGAACAGTTGACCTAGCTGGTTTTTCATATCCACTATACTGGTTGTTTGCAATAATATTTTCAGCTATACTTATGATTGCATTATTAGCCTTCTTTAAATATACAAAAGTCGGTGTTGTTATACGTGCTATAACGTTCAATAGTGAAAGAGCCTCTACACTAGGACATGATGTAAGAAAACTTACCATACTTATGTTTGGTATAGGTTCAGGGATAGCAGGGATTGCGGGAGTTATAAGCCCCCCAGTAGTTGGTATAGGAGTAAACCCCGAAATGGGTACCCATCTTATTGTACAAGCTATAGTAGTAGTTATACTTGGAGGCCTAGGAAGTATTCGTGGCACAATAGTTGCAGGACTATTAGTTGGTGTTGTATTAACATTAGGTACAATAATATTCAATTCCTTTATAGCCCAAGTATTTGTAGCCGCCTTGTTAGTAATAACACTTTTAATTAGACCTGAAGGATTTTATGGAAAAAGAGGTGTTCTTGAATAATGAATAAAACAAACTATAGAAATTTACTAATAATATTTATATTACTGGCATTACTCCCTTTAGTTCTAGTGGAATTACTAGACATGCCTTTTATATACAGGATGATAGCTCTTGGATTAATATGGGCTTTATTTGCTATAGGATATGATATATGTTTCGGATATACTGGGATGGTTTCTTTTGGGCATGCAGCGTTCTTCGGAATTGGGGGATATGGAGCAATAATGTCTATAAAATATAACTACATAGGTATATCATCGATATGGATTGCTCTACTATTCGCAATAATACTTTCGGTTATTTTTTCTATCATTATAGGATATTTTTCCGTAAAAGTAGGCGGAATATACCACGCACTAATTACATTTGCATTCGCTAACGTTTTATATCTATTAGTTCTAGCAGATCCCTGTAGTGACATAATAAGTATAAAGGCTTGTTCTACAAACTCAATGAGTGGACTATCTTCTACTCCACCTGCAATAAATCTTGGATTTACAGAGATCTCACTTTTCAGTGGAACAAATTTTTATTATTATACTCTCATACTTTTTATCTTAACATATATAGCTGTTAAATATATACTTGACACACCTCTAGGTGATGCATATAAAGGAATTAGAGAAAACGATGAAAGAATGGAAGCAATAGGATATGATGTAGAAAAACTAAAACTTTCATCCTTTGTTTTATCTGGAGCAGTTTCAGGTCTAGCTGGAGGATTATTAGCTTTCTTCAATCTCGGAGTAGATCCATCACAGCTACACTGGACAGTATCAGGAACAATCCTCTTTATGGATATACTTGGAGGACCAGGAACCCTAATAGGTCCAGCCATAGGTGGAACAGTAATAACTCTACTTGAACTAATAATAAGTGACGTTTTCGCACCAGAAATATGGAATATAATATTTGGGCTATCATTTGTACTATTGATATTATTCCTACCCAATGGTATGTATAAACCAATAGAAAAAACATATAACTATATACTCAATAAATTACTGGAAGACTAAACACCAATAATACTAAAACCTATATCGAATTTTTTTTAAATATTGTAGAATATCTTATCTGTATGATATTTGTAGCTATTTATGTAAATTAACATAATATATTTAAGTTATTTCTACTTTTTTTGTATATAAAATAAATAATCCAAAGTATTTTATTATTATTTTTATGCTATATAGGTCTATCTATGCTGTCCGTAAAGTTAATACTAATCGAGAAGCGATTTATTAAAGATGACGGAAAGAGATGTATATGTCGTTGGAGTAGGACATACAAAATTTAAAAAACACGCTCCAGAGAAAGATGTAGTAGATCTTGGTACAGAAGCATGCGAAAAAGCAATAAATGACGCAGAAATAGATAGACAAAGATTGGATGCAGCACTAGGTGGAATAGTTTTCTCAGGAGAAATGCAAGCTCCAAGCCAACTCGTAACACATAGACTAGGTATACTTGGAATACCAACACATAACCTAAAAAACGCTTGTTCCACATCCGCACACGCAGTACATGAAGCAACACAAGACATAGCTAATGGAGTATACGATTCATGTCTATGTTTTGGAATGGAACAACTATCTGACATAAAAGGAGGAGTTCCTTTAGGTGTCGGATATGACCACGAAGCCTCACTAGGTATGTCAATGTTTGGAAAATACGCATTAAGAGCCAATAGGCACATGAACGACTATGGAACCACAAAAGAACAACTAGCAAAAGTCGCGCTAAAAAGCAGAAGAAACGCTAAATCAAATGAAAACGCAATGTTCAACGAAGAACTAACACTCGAGGAAGTACTTGAATCTAAAACTATAGCAGAACCACTAACACTCTATCAATGTTGTCCAATGCCTGACGGAGCTGCAGCAACAATACTAGTCAGTGAAGACATAGCAGACGAATTTGAAAACCCAATAAAAATACTAGGAACAGAAGTAGTAGCAGGATCCTACTATCCCACAAAACCATCAGACAAAACAGTTGCAGAAGAAACGGGATCCTTACTCAAAGCAGCAAACAGCCTATATGAAAACACAGGAGTGCATCCAGACGAAATAGACTTCGCAGAAGTACATGACGCATTCACTATAGGAGAACTAAGAGCAATGGAAACACTCGGATTTTGTGAAGTAGGAGAAGCCGGAAAACTAGTTGAACAAGGTGAAACAGAAATCGATGGAGACATACCCATAAATCCCAGTGGAGGCATGCTATCAAAAGGACATCCACTAGCAGCAACAGGATGTGGTATGATATACGAAACAGTAAAACAACTTAGAGGAGAAGCAGCAGAAAGACAAGTACCAGACTGTGAAATAGGCCTAACAGAAACACTAGGAGGCGGTGTAGCAGGAATGGATGTAGCAATGGCGTCAGTATCATTATTATCAAATAAATAAAAATGGTAGAAAAATATAAAGAGGAACTCTATACAACAGAAGACCCACCACACCTAATAGGTTTCCAATGTGAAGAATGCGGAAGTGTAGAGTTCCCATTTGGCTATCGATGTTCAAAATGTAGGAGCGATAAACTAGCAAAAAAACACTTCCCCCCAAAAGGAAAAATACATTCCTGGGCTATATGTCAAACATCTGCCTCAGAATTCTTCGACGTCCCATATGCAATAGCGTACGTCGACTTCCCAGAAGAAGACGTAAGAGTTTTCGGACAACTGGAACTAGAAAACTATAAAGATCCCAACATAGAAATAGGACAAGAAGTAAAAACAATAGAAGGAGACATAAGAAAAAACGAAGAAAACGAACAAATACAAAGCTTCAAATTCAAACCCATAAAAAGATAAACATATAGTAACGTTTTCTAAAAAATACCTCCAATAATATAGATGTTTTAGTTAAAAATATCAGTTTTGTTGTTTTCCACCTAATATTTATAAAAATCTAGGTTCTGTCTTTCTACATGGTCGAAATTGGGATGCTTTTACCTCAACCCCAGAAACCACCAAAAGAAATAATCAAGTATGGGAAAAAGATAAAAGATTATGGATTTGATGGTATATGGACTCCTGACCATATATTTTTTTCCGGGGAAGGAACAGCAAGTGAAGCATGGACAATACTAAATACAATAGCAAGAGAAATAGAAACACAAAAAAACATAGAAATAGGGTCTGCAGTTTCGGATCCTCATAGATATCACCCTGCCGTATTAGCACAAAGGCTTGCTACAACAACACATCTAACCCAACAAAAAATAGTTTTAGGTCTGGGAGCAGGAGAATCTATGAATCTAGATCCATACGGTATAAAATGGGATAAACCTGTAACTAGAATGGAAGAATCTATAGACGTAATTTCACAGCTACTAAATTCTAGTCCAGATAAACCAGTTTATTTTGAGGGTGAATTTTTCAATATGGAAAATGCATCTTTACAGATTCAACCAAACCGCCGTGTCCCCATATATGTTGCTGCTAACGGCCCAAGAACAAGAAGAATAACAGCAAAAAAAGCAGATGGATGGATACCAGTCCATCCTCCAGTAGAACTATTCGAAAAACACCTTCAAGAAATAGAAGATATAGCAAGTAAACATAATAGAAAACTAGATAACTTTAAAGCAGCACCCCAGATTCCAACCGTTATAGCTGACAGTAAAAATGATGCATTAGAAATATTAACCAAATTTAAATATGTGATAGCTTGGCCTCAAGCAGTTAAAGAAGCAGGATATAACATAGATATACCAGAAGACCTAAAAGGAATAAACTATGGTAATATATCACCACAAAACAAAGAAGAAGCTGAAAAACTTAAAAA
>JAHENH010000036.1 GCA_018609935.1 Halobacteriales archaeon
ACAATAGAAGTTCTGGAACATGTTCAAAAACCTATTGTAGGAGTTCAGTGGCATCCTGAAAAGATACATGATGAATTTACTTATAGGGCCATTGAAAAACTTTTAAACTATACTAAGTGATGAAAAACTTTGCTATATATTTTGATAAACAACAGATGTATGAATATCTTTTAGAAACCAATTACAGGGAAGCATATAACAAGATAGTTAATGATCTTCTCCATGATCATGGTATTGAATCTTATATTATACTGGAGGGGGATGAAACAGCTAATAATTCGATAGCTGTAAATGATAGATCTCTTTATCCAGGGAATGGTATCTTCCCCTCTCTAACATGGGTAAGAGGAGAGAATTTTGATCATAGTAAGGCATATACTGATGAACTAAGATCTAAACATGTTGTTAATGAGAGTTCATTTGAAAAGCTTTGTAATAATAAACTACTTACAAAAGAAGTTCTAAAGAGGTATACAAAGCCAGATGAATGTGCTGATTATTATATATGTAAACCTATAAATGGTAGAAGAGGGGAAAGTATAGAAATAGTAAGCTTAGAAAGATCAGCGTTTCTTGAAGAATCCTCTGATCACTTTATAGAACCTCTTATAGATTCTTCTAAGGGAGATAGTGAACTGGGAATAGAGGGGATTCATGATATTCGTATTCTGTGTGTAGGAACTACTCCTACTACACTGGTAATAAGAACTCCTCCTGAAGGATCTTATTTAGCTAATGTACATAGAGGTGGTTCTATTAAGACCTTTGATCTAAGGAGAGATCTTAGGGAATTCAATAAGTTAAGTATTTGTAATACAGTATATGGTATTATAAATGATCTTGAAGAAGACTATCTAAAAGATTGCTCTATGTATTCTATAGATCTTATGAAGGAAAATGATAGTGATTATTATCTATTAGAACTTAATTCATTTCCTGGTATAAGACCAGAGTACAATCTTTTAATTGACACTTTTGTGAAAAATGTAGGAGAATATGTTAATAATAACAATTACGCTAATACTCATAATATTTAATTTCATTGTAATACTTGGACTTTTACTTCTTGATCCCAGTGTTAAGTTCTGGGATATTTTTATGAGTAAAAATTTATGGAAGTTTCAGATCATTCCAATGGTCCTTTTTATGAAATTAGTTGAAATTTCTGTAATATTATTAATAATAATCTTTGAAAATCTTAAATAATGGGAAAGTACACTAATTTAGATGGCAAATCAAGCCTAGAAGAAAATATAAAAAGTATTATATCTATTGACCACAAAAAAATAGAAAATGAATTAGATGAAAAGGGTATTCTAAAGAAAACTTCAGAAATTAATCAATATTTCAATGGTGAAGGTAAGAATATTAGCCTTGGAACGAAAGAAATTATCTGTGTTAATACAATTAAGTACTGCTGTGGAGCTTATATACTGAAGGGTCAGACAGATTATCATAGAGACGGTTTTTTGGAAAATCTAGATAGACTAAATTATCTTATAAAATATTCATCTATTAAAAATAAAATAGAATCTTACATAGATATAGAATATGATCTATATAATGATGTATTACCTCTTATAATAAAAGAAATAATAAAATATCTTGCACACACTGAAGATAAACTCTATGTAATAGCTAATGATCTTTATGAACAAGAGGATTATCTAAATAAGATCGGTCTAGAGATAACAAAGACATTTGATGCTGAAAATATAGATCGAAATCCAATTAGTATTTATTCAGCTAATCTAGACTATTTTAGAAAAATGGACAAATACATGGACACTAATGAATATAAGAAAAGGGTAGAAAAAACTAAAGTTGCAACATAAATATAATAATCTATGAATTCTGAGAAATTTTATAGTTCAATGGATAATATAGCAGTTCTTAGGGACAATATAAAGAAAATTATATCTGTCCAATATAAAGAACTGATAGAATATATAAACGAACTTCCTTGTAAGGAGGAAGCTCGAATTGGTAAAAATAAACTGGACAAGATCACTAGGATCAAAAATACAGAAAGAAATGGTATAGGCCTATTTAATACTATAGATGTTCATATAAAAGAGATCAGACTTTGTTGTGGTGCTTTTGAATTACAAGGACAGACAGATGCTATTCCAAAAGGAGACACTATTGATGAGCTTTTACCTATACTAGAGAAAGTTAAAGAAAGTAGCAATATTGAGACCTTCTTAGACAAGGGTTATTCACTACTGCATGATGTTTATCCACTTATAATAAGAGAGGCTATTAAGTATAATGCACAAAAGAGTGATAAACTTTATATAATAGCTAATGACAGATATAGTAGAAGAAAATTTTTAAGAAAAATTGGACTGGAAATATCAGAAGAGTTTAAATCTAAGTATCTAAGTAGAGATAAACTATGTACTTATAGTTCTAATTTAGATTACTTTAGAGAAATGCCACAATATAAATATACTGATGAGTACAACAAAAGGGTCAAACGATCCTCTGAACATAAAGTTCATAGGGAATCAGTTTGATAAAGATAAAGATGCTTTTTCTGAGATAATTTCATATGTAAAGGAAAAACAAATAGTTGGAGTTGATACTGAAACTGAAGGTGCATTTGATCATAGAAATAATGTAATAATGTTTCAGATAGGGGATCATGAAAAACAATTTGTAATAGATACAAGAGTAGTTGATATTGATCCCCTAAAAGAAATAATGGAGGATAGTTCTATAACGAAGATCTTCCATAATGCTAAGTTTGACTATAAATTTATCTTAAAGTCCTTTGGAATAGATACTAGAGGAATAAGAGATACATTTTTAGGTGAAAAAGCTCTTTACAATGGAATAGAAGCAGGATTAAAGCTAAAAGATCTAGTCTATAGATATGAGGGAGAAGAGATGCCTAAGGAAGAGAGGGGCAAATTTAGTAAACTAAATAATGCTCCTTTTACAGAGTCCATGATAGAGTATGGAGCTAATGATGTAAGACTTCTAACACTTATCAATGAAAAACAAAGAGAAAGACTCTATAAATGGAATCTTGAATCTGAAGTAAGATTACAGAATAGATTTATAAGAGTTCTGTCTCTTATGGAATATAATGGATTCTATCTTAATCCTTATAAATGGAGAGAAGTAGTAAAACAGAAGGAGACCCAGCTTCAAGATTATAAAAGACAAATAGAACAGTGGATAATAGAAAATGGACCAGAAGAATATATAGACAGAAATGCTGATCTATTTGATAGTGGTCCTAAAGCTATTACATATGTTCAGGGGTCTTCTAAAAAAAGAATGCAATATATATTCTCTTCTCCAAAGGAGACTGCAAAATTTATGCATGCTCTTGGACTTGATATAAGGATCAAAGGAAGTGATGGTGAATTTAAGGATTCCGTAAGAGAAGATAATCTTATAAGATTCTATAATGTTTCTTCATTTATTCCTCTTTATCTAAAACTAAAAAAGACTGAAAAAGCTATTAATACTTATGGTTATAATTTCTTAGATAATATTAATAAAGTAACGGGAAGGATACACTCTGAATTCTTCCCAATGCTTAACACTGGGAGAATTAGTTCTAATCATCCTAATTTACAGAACATTCCCAGTGAAGGTAACTACAGAAATTGTTTTACACCTCAGTTTGATAACACAATTCTCTGTGTCTCAGATCTGTCCCAGCAGGAACCTAGAACATTAGCGGATATTAGTGGAGATGAAAAACTAATAAATACATATAATGAAGGAGGGGATACTCACTCTCTTGTAGCATCTATTATATCAGAGTTTAGTGAGGGAGAAAGGATTGAGGTAAGTAAAGAAAATAATCCTGTATCAAAACTTTTTAATGTACCCATAAGAGATATTGGAAAAAAGATCAATCTCTCTCTTGCTTATGGAAAATCTGCATATACTCTCAAGGATGATCTTGGAATTAGTCAAGAAGAAGCACAGAAAGTAATAGATAAAGTATATGGAGGTCTTCCTCAGTTAGGAGAGTATTTTGAGAGAGTAAAGAACTTTGCTCTAAAACATGGGTATGTTATTATTGATCAGGTATCGAGAAGAAAATATTTTATTCCAGGATTTAAGGAATTCAAAGAACTTGAAAAAAAGATAAATACTCCTGGATTCTGGGATGATTATAGAAGTAATAAAGCTAGGGGAGAAATTCCCGATGATATGAAAGAAACTGTAAAGAATTACTTTAAAAAGAAAGGAGATATAGAGAGACTATCTAGAAATTATCCTATACAAGGTACTTCTGGTAGTATGACAAAATATGCTGCTATTTTACTTCAAGATAGACTAGAAGAAAGAAATATGGATCATAAAGCAAAAATAGTTAATATGGTCCATGATGAAATAGTAGTAGAATGTGATAGATCTATTTCCAATGAAATTAAAGAACTTACAGAAAAAAGTTTAATAGATGCAGGAAGAACTTTCTGTAAAAAAGTTCCAATGAAAACTGAAACTGAATTAGGAACCGTCTGGCAACACTAATATTTATGGAACCAATAAAAGTAAATGATCTTTATATAGGAAGACCAGTTCAACTTAGGGACATTGGCCACCTAGGAAAATATGTAGGATCTCTTGATGATGAACATGTACTGTTCTTAAGGAATAATGGTGTCAATGATGAAATAGAGATCGTTCAAAAAAGAGATATAGAAGTTTCTTATCTATCTGAGGAAGCACTATTCAGGTCTTCTCATACTAATCTACGTTTAAGTAGAAGGATTATAAGTTCTGAGAGTATACTCTCTATAGAAGACAGAGTTCAACATGTTGGAAGTGTATTAGAGATAGGAAACATAGCATATCAAGAAAGCAGAAGATCAGATGAAAGTGATGGATATATTAGAGTAACACAAACAGATATAGGCTCAGTTCCCTTTGATACTATGGGGGATTATTTTAATACAGGGGTAAATATAAGATCTAATCCAGAGATAGGGGATCTACTATTTACTTCTTATCTTTCTAGACATAATTGTATAATGGAAGTGTCTAGTATAGAATCTATTACTGATCCTTATAATAGTAATCTTGAGATCAAAGTGGTCATTGGAACTGTCTATGACTCTGATGGATATATTGTTAAAAGTACTCACAGGTTTATACCATCATTAACTGATTATAGAATAGTACATTCAGATCCTCAACTTAATATTAGTAAAGGGGATTCTTCTATAAGAAGTATAAGAGATATAGAAAACCATTCTGATCTTATAAAGAGAACTTTTAATATAGATATTACAACTCAATTTTCAAGTCCTAGAATCTCTTATATTAGAAGTGATCTAAATTCAACTACAGAAGATGTATGTGTAGATACTTATCGAATGCTTAGTATCACTCCTAAAGCAATTTATAGTAATTTTCCTGGTGCAATTGGTATAAATGATATAGAGGAGGGTATCAACAATGTATATAGTAGTAGAATAAATGAGAATTATTATTTTATTGGAAGAGATAAAGATCTTTTCTTTGACAGTACTGTAATACTTAACAGTTTTCGTACTTTTTATAGAAAAACTTTTAGAGATGTTGAGGATGAATTAATTAATGTATACAGATTTAAAGTAAATGAAGATGAATCTACATCTAAAAGAGATGTTGTTTGGGTCTTAAATAATGTTCTCTATTTCAACATAACCTATCAACTTAGAGCATTACTTTATAATATAGGGGATGGAATAGAGAACTTAAATTTCTTTAATACTTTAGGTCAGAATATAGATCTTTTATCTAGAAATGGTATCTCTATTCCAAACAACAGTGCAAGTATAAGTCTATTAGGAGATAAATTTCCAGCTATAAAACTTCATATTGAAGAAACAGAAGATCTAAATAGATATTTAGATTATATGCTGAAAAATTTTTATAAAAATGATTCTCTATTAAAAAATAATTTGATTACAAGATCTATAAAAAAATGCTTTAGTGCTGAAGATAATCTTAATAGTTCATATTTTGATTATCTTTCATATACTGAAGATACTAGAAGATCTTATGAAAGAATGTCAAATTACGGTGAAGTTCTTCATACATTAGAAGGAGTATCTGATCAATTTTATGTCTATACAGCATCAGATGATGAAAATTATAAAAAGAGAAAGAAGAAAAAGAAAAAAAGAGAGCCTATTAAATCAGGTTCAACTGTGATAGCAAAAAAGAATATAGGAAAAGAGATATGTAAAGGAAATAAGTATAGCGTTAAAGACATTGTAAAAACTACAGGAAAGAAGATCCTAAAAATAGGCAATAGTTATTATGAATCTAAACACTTCAAACATGCTAAATAAGATAGGAGCTGACATTGAGGTATTTATTACAGATAACAAGGGAAATATTGTTTCTTCAACATCTACTGTTAGGGGTACAAAAGAGGAGCCTTTTGTGTATGAAGGTTATTATAGTGTACAAAAAGACAATATCCTGGGAGAATTTAATATTCCTCCCGCTAGTGATAAGGATTCTTTTGTTGATAATGTAAGGAGAGGTCTTAGAATGATGAGTGAAGAAGTTTATGATCATTCCATAGAGATCTCTCCTGCTAAATTGATAGATCCTTCTCTTCTAGATGATAGTAGATCTGTAGAAGGAGGATGTCAACCTCATCATAGTGCTTGGGATCTGAGACTAGAAAATACTCCAAGCATGAATGATACTCTTCTAAGAACTGCTGGTGGACATATTCATCTAGATCTAAATGTAGAAGAAGAGGAAAAGAGGTTTGCATCAGTAGCAATGGTGAGATTACTTGATCTTTATATCCTTATTCCTTCTCTTTTTATAGCAGATGAGGAGGAA
>JAHENH010000037.1 GCA_018609935.1 Halobacteriales archaeon
ATCATTGGTTTCTATTTTTTCTAACTTCCATAGAAGACCTAAAAGTAGAAACGAGAAAATGGACATAGCGATAGTGAGATGTAACATAGAAATAAGAAAAGATTCATCCCCAGCTACTATGGACCCTAATATTATCTGGATAGGATATAAAACCAGTGATAGACCAATAATAGAACTAACTTTAAAGGATGAACTACGGTTTTCCCAAAATGTAACTATCAATAGAGCTCCTATAATTAATGTAACTATTCTATGGCTTAAAGCAATAATAGACTCCAAGTTTTCAGGACTGCAAAGAGGCCATGACGAACATACATTACCTCCTATAATTGATGTCGTAGCTCCTACTACGATTAAAATATAAACCCCTATTGTTGAAAAAGTAAGTAGGTTAACATCTTTATCTGGCATTTATCTAAACTATAGTAAGAAGTGGAATAAACCCATCGAAAATACAGTTTTTTATATTAATATTTAATTATTTACTGTATTTTCTAATGGGTCATATAAAATATAGTAATATGGTGATTTAGAGATTTTTTAGAGATAGAAATTAAATGAATGAAATGAAAAGCTCCGCTCCTTGAGAGATTTCTGTTGGATATATATTAAGTATAATATATGTTATTATACCCAATATCAGGCTTAATATCCAAGCTGAAACAGCGATCCTTCCGATTTTTTTCTTTTGTGTATCAACTAGTTCCTTAGGTGTATGGGTTAAGCCTAAAACTAATGCATAAAGTACTACAGGAACTGAAATTATAGATAGCATCAAATGTATAGCTAGGATGGGTAAATAAATATATGATTTCACCCACTGTTGTCTTTCGGGTGGAAGTAACACTTTAGTCCCTCCTCCTCCTGTCTTAACTATATATAATATAAGAAAAATTAATATAAGCAAAAAACTAACAATCATCGCATTTTTATGCTTCTTTATATCTCTTTCTCTAATAAAATACCATCCTAATCCTAAAATTACTACAGTAATAGTATTTATTATAGCTATTATATCCGAGAGTAAATTAACGTCAGTTGGACTTAACTTAGGAAAAATATTTGAAAGGGAAAAAATAGCTACAAATAATATAGTATATCCTATAACTGATAGAATACTAACAAAATACTTAGGTTTATTTTTGATTTTTGTCTTAACTTTCATATATTAACAATAGTGGTTATTTATAAAGAAAGATATTTTGTTTAAAAAAAAACGTTAACAGAAAGTAATATTAAACTTGGAGTTTGAATTTTTATCATGAAGCCGATTGTGCCGTTGCATGCCCTTGGTGAAGCGGCAAGGACTACAGTAGAAGCATTCAGTAATATATTTATTATATTTTTGGTATTGGGGGTACTAGTAGGTATAGTAGTTATAGGATATACATTTTATAATATATTGAAGAACAGAGAATCTAACAGTAAAAATAAAATAGATGAACCAGTATTAGGTAAACTTCCATCCAAGTCTGATGGTGGAAGGAAACTATTTTATTCGTTTGGAATAAGTGCAATAATTGTTGTTACATTAGTTGCATGGGCATATGGTACATTAATATATTTTGAACAGGGTCCTTCATCTGAACAAATTCAGGAAAGTCAATATGGTGATTTTACTGTTAATGTAACTGGGTTTCAGTGGGGTTGGAGATTTGAATATCCTAATGGATATTCTACTACTGGAGAGCTAAGAATTCCTAAAAACGAGCTTGTAGATCTACGTGTGACATCATCGGATGTATTTCACAATTTTGGTATTCCGGAATGGAGAGTAAAAACTGATGCTATTCCGGGTGAAATATCTGAGGCTTGGTTTACCCCTACTCAAACAGGAACATATACAGCTAGGTGTTATGAGATGTGTGGTGCTGGACATTCATACATGACAGCGGATATAATTGTTATGGAAAGAAATAAATTTCAAAACTGGTATTCAAATGTATCAACTAACTAAATTGGAAAATAAAATAAACCTAATAGCCATAAAATAAATTAGAAATATGTCGGGGGGAAATACAGAAACAGAAGAAGGTTTTTGGACTAAAATGCAAAAAAAGAGAAAGAAGGGAAAAGACCATGGAGAATTACCTCCTAAGTCATCTATAAAGCGTTGGTTAGTTACAACAAACCATAAGGATGTAGGTATTCTTTATATTCTTACTTCTCTTTTCTTTTTGATTTTTGGTGGTATGTTGGCTTTGTTGATTAGGCTACAGTTATGGACTCCGGGATCAGCGCCTTTATCTTCTTTTTCATTTAACCAAGCTGTAACAGGGCATGGACTTCTTATGGTTTTCTTTTTTATAACTCCTTTAGCAACAGGATTTGCTAATTATGTCTTTCCATTACAAATTGGTGCTAAGGATCTTGCATTTCCTAGATTAAATGCATTAAGTTACTGGTTGTATCTTTTTTCAGGATTATTGTTCGCAGTTTCTTTCTTCCAAGGAGGTACATTTGACACTGGTTGGACTATGTATGCTCCGATGACTATACCAATGTTCACACCACAGGTTGGAGGTACAACTACAATTCTTGCGTTAACTCTTTTCTCGGTTTCAGTAACTATTGGTTCAGTGAACTTCTTAACTACTGCACATAGATTGAAGGCAGAGGGTATGAGGATACGGGATATGCCTTTCTATAGTTGGACTTGGTATATTACTGCTTGGATGATGCTTTTCGCATTTGCTGCGTTATTGGCAGCTCTAATACTTTTAACAGCTGATAGAATACTTTTAACTAATTATTATACATCTGAAGTAGGAGCTTTACTTTGGGATCATCTATTCTGGTTTTTCGGACATCCTGAAGTCTATATAGTTTTCTTTCCAGGATTAGGTATTATCGCAGAAACATTTCAAACATTTTCTAAGAAAAGAATAGTTGGTAGAAAATGGTTTATGATAGCTACTGTTGTAGTTGCCTTCCTTAGTTTCTTTGTATGGATGCACCATATGTTTCTTACAAGTATAAACCTAGAAATTAAGACACTCTTTATGGCTACCACAATAGCTATATCATTACCTTTTGACCTCATTACATTTGCATTAATATATACATTAGCAAAAGGAAAAATACAATTTACGACACCATTTCTGTTTTCACTTGGAGCATTAATTGTATTTATTATTGGTGGTATCACTGGTGTTTTCCTAGGTGCTGTAGCACTTGATTATCAATTTAGAGGAACATACTGGGTTGTTGGACATTTCCACTATGTCATGGTTTCAGCTGCAACTGCTTTAATAGCAGGACTATTTTATTGGTTTCCTAAAATAACTGGAAAAATGTACAATGAAACCCTTGGAAAAATCACATTTGGGTTATATTTTGTAGGTTTTAATCTTCTTTATTTCCCAATGCATATTTATTGGGAAGTTCCGAGACGTGTCTTTGAATATGCACCTAAATATATACCATGGATGCAAATCTCAACAGTAGGCGGATTCTTACTTGGATTTTCTGTTTTATTAGTATTTCTGAATTTACTATACAGCTTAAGGTTAGGCGAAGATGCCGGAGAAGATCCGTGGAAAGGCTACACAACAGAATGGGCAATATCTTCACCTCCTACCCTAGAAAACTATCCAGGAACACCTTCATTTAAAGGAGGTAGTTTGAACTTTTTAGAGACTGAAGGAGGAAAACCTGAAACAGACGGTGGAGATAAAAATAAAAAGAATATACAAAAAAACGATGGTTAATAGATTTTTAGAAGTTTCGTAGATATTTTTATAAATTTTTTATATTTTTAATATAAGACTTAATTTATTTGATGGAATATCGATATTTATTTTTATATTTTAGTTTATATTTGTTAAGCAAAAATCGAAAGGTGAAAAAATAGTGGTATTGTTTCTATAATATGGAAGAACGTCAACATGAAAGTCATACTAGTCCCTGGCCTGTGGTTATAGGGATCTCGATTTTTGTTTTACTTATAGGCTTGTCAGGAATAAGGGAAGGAGGATTGTATTTTACAATAACTATTATTGGATTTATAGGTAGTATTCTGTCCTTTTTAGGGCTTGGAATGGAAAAATTCTCTGCACCTGAACCTGATGTGGGTGAAAGATGGCCGTTTGAGGGGGTTGAAAAAGAAAAGTTGGGTGTTTGGATATTTTTAGCTTCAGACATAGTGCTTTTTGGTGCTTTTATAGGATCGTATTTGTTTATAAGAATTGGAAGTGGGTGGACTGAGTGGGACGTTATAGTTGAGGATCCTTTACTAGGTTTACTTAATACATATTTTCTTTTAACTAGTAGTTTCGCTGTAGTGTTAGCGCTAGTTGCAGCAGAAATAAAGAGTAAAAAGGGAGTTATAGCTAGCTTGCTGGGTACACTAGTTTTAGGAATTGCCTTTTTGATAAATAAAGGCTTAGAGTGGGATCACTTATTTCATCAAGGGCATACGTTTTCAAGTAGTGTAGAAGCATCTACTTTTTATATTACAACTGGACTTCATGGTGCACATGTTATTGGAGGATTAGCTATACTTTTATTTCTTCTAGCTAGATCTTATAAAGGCACTTATTTAGGAGAAGAGGAAAGTAGACCTATAGAATATTTTGGTCTTTATTGGCACTTTGTGGATATAGTATGGATATTTTTATTTCCCCTCTTTTACTTAATATAAGGTGAATAAAAAATGCCAACATTAAGAATTTATACCCTTATATATGTGGTCTTGTTTATATTAGCTACTGTACAGCTAATCTTTGAGAGACTTGGTTTTTCTTATATAGTAGCAACAGCTGGGATGATGGTTGTATCAACTGCAAAAGCTGTATTAGTAGCAGGATACTATCAACACTTAAAATATGAACCTAGATCTATAATATATCTATATCTATTTGGACTTGTGACAGCAATGTTTTTAACAGCTGCTGCAGCATATTCAATACTGTAATTAAAGTTTATATAAGGTAATTTCTGGCAGTTTATTTTTACTTATTTAATTTATTTCTTTGTATCATTTTTAAGTAATTAAGTAATTACTAATCAATTTATCTGAGCTTTGTAAAATAATAGAAAATGGAGACGTTTCGCAAATCTTATTTCTTTATGGTTTTCTAAAAGCTTTAATGGCAATATTAAGGACTGAAGAAATTAGAGATATGACAGAGGATGAGTTAGAGGAGGAATTAAAAAATTTGGAATCAGAACTTATGAGGATGAAAGCTACTGGAAACCCAGAAAATCCTGGTAGAATACGAGAAATAAAAAGAACAATAGCTAGAGTAAAAACTATACAAAATGAATCCTAGTTGTTTTTCTATAACCCCAGAAAATTTTTTAAAACATGAATTTATCGGGCTAGACTGCAGTGTATATAGCTCAAATGATCCAAATAAGGAAGGTATTGAAGGACGAGTTGTTTGGGAAACTAAAAATATGTTATATATAGAGGATGATGGAGAAACTAAAAAATTACTTAAAAATGAATCAGTATTTGAATTTAGTCTTTCTAGTAATGATATTGTTAGGATAAAGGGAGAACTAATAAATAAACAACCCGAAGATAGAGTAAAGGAAAAAGTATTGAATATAAATTAAAATAATATGTCTATTGAAATAGGATATGATGTTTCTGTCCCTGAAGAGGAATGTAATGATGAAAATTGTCCATTTCATGGAAAATTAAAATTACGAGGTAGATCCCTAGAAGGAGAAGTTGCAAGTGATTCCATGGAAAAAACTGTAATTGTTGAAAGACAATACGAAGTTGAAGTACCTAAATATGAAAGAAAAGAGAGGAGAAAATCAAGGGTACCAACACATCTTCCTCCATGTTTAGATGCGGAAAAGGGGGACAAGGTAAAAATTGCTGAATGTAGGCCACTAAGTAAAACTAAGAGTTTTACAGTGATTGAAGTTGAATAAATATTAAAATCAATGAACAAATATATAGCTTTTTTATATGTACTTCTAAGTAAAAATTAAAAATGAAAGCAATCAATGCAAATATAACTAGAGGACTCCCTAGAGGAGCAAGTCTTGTATGTGCTGATAATAGTGGTGCTAAAAGATTAGAGTTAATCAATGTTAAAGAACATCAAGGGACCCGTAGGAGGCTACCTAGTGCTGGTGTTGGTGATATAGTTATAGTTAGTGTGAAAGAAGGTGATTTAGAACTTCGTAAACAAACCTTTGAAGCAGTAATAATTAGACAGAAAAAAGAATTTAGACGTCCTAACGGAGTAAGAGTCAAGTTTGAAGATAACGCAGCTATATTGATTGATGATAACCAAGAGCCACGAGGTAGTGAGATTAGAGGACCTATAGCACGTGAAGTAGCTGATAGGTTTGGTGCTATAGGAGGTATGGCGAAGATAGTAGCTTGAAAAACGAAAACGGCTTAGAGCTAAAATTCTAAAAGATATTAAAATGAAAAGTAAAAAACCAAGGAAACAGAGAAAGAGAAAGGAAAAAGCTGCTTTACATAAAAGACATAAGATGGTTAAAGCAACTTTGAGTGAGGAACTTAGAGAGGAATATGATACACGTAGTGCTAGAGTTGCACAAGGAGATGAAGTGGAAATAATGAGAGGTGATTGGGCTGGTGAAACAGGTACTGTAGATGATGTGGATTTACGAGATGCAAAAGTACGAGTAGATGAAATAACTATTGAAAGAAATGATGGTGAAGAAGTTTTAAAACCATTAGATGCTTCAAACTTACGTATTACAAATCTAAACCTTGAAGATAGTGAAAGAGAAAACAGAATAAAAAGATAATATGCATCGTAAAAGACTTTCCGCCCCAAAAACATGGAAAATAAAGAGAAAAGAAGAACCGTGGTCAGTCTCTTCTAGATCAGGACCTCACAGTTCAAATTCTGTACCTCTTGTAGTTTTCATTAGAGATATTCTAGAATATGCCCATAGCGAAGACGAAGTAAAATATATTTTAAGAAATAGCGAAATAAAAATTAATGGAAGAAGAGTAAAAGACCATAGAATCCCTCTAGGTGTATTTGATATACTTTCATTCCCTAGTTTAGATGAATATTATAGAGTTTTTCCTGAAGGAAAAAAACTTTCTTTAGTTAAAATAGAAGAAGAAGCTGCTAATGATAGATTAGTCCGTATAGAAGATAAAAAATATCTAAAAGATGGGATACAGCTCAATCTACATGATGGAAGTAATTTATTAGTTGATGAAGATGAATATATAACTGGAAGTTCACTAGTTCTTGATCTAGAAACAAACGATATAATAGAACATTTCCCCCTTGAGGAGGATAGCATTGTTACATCTACTGACGGAAAACATGCTGGTGAGCTTGGTAGACTAGTGGAAATACATGCTGTTGAAGGATCTAATCCTAATCTTGTATCAATAGAAAGAGAAGACGGTTCGATAATAGAAACATTAAAAGAATACGTTTTTGTAATTGGTGAAGATACTGAAAGTTTACAAGAACAAGAAGCATGAGTCAGGAAAATAAAATGAAAAAACCACGGGTAGAAAAAGTAGTTGTTCATATGTCAGTAGGTGAAAGTGGTGAAAGATTAAGACAAGCAGAGGAAGTGTTAGAAGAGTTAACTGAACAAAAACCTGTTAGAATAGAAGCGAAAGAAAGTAATCCAGAATTTGGTATACGTGAAGGAGAATCAATAGGCTGTAAAGTAACTCTTAGAGATGAGAAAGCAATTCAGTTTTTGGAAGATGCTTTATCCATTATTGATATTGATAAAGACCAGTTTGATGATAGAGGAAATCTTTCTTTTGGTATACAAGAACATACAAGTTTTGAAAAAATGGAATATGATCCTGAAGTAGGATTATACGGAATGGATATTACTGTAGATATATCAAGAAAAGGTAAAAGAGTTAAAAAGAGAAGGAAGGAATCTAGAAGCATACCTTCCAGTCATAGAGTAGATGGGGAAGAAGCCGCTGAATTTATAGAACAAGAGTTCGGATATGAATTTAGATGACTACTAGAGAAGGAAAAACCGGTATAAAAAGAAAATGCAGAAGATGTGGTCGAGAGGAAGGATTAGTGACTAGATATGAAATTTATCTATGTAGACAATGCTTTAGAGAAGTAGCAAGAGATATGGGGTTTAAAAAATATAATTAAAATAAATATGAAACAGGATCCACTAGCTGACGCTCTAATAGCTTTGAAAAATGCTGAAGAGATAGGTAGTTTTGAATGTACTATAGAGCCAGCTTCAAAACTAATAGGCAATGTCTTAGGTGTACTTCATGAAGAAAACTATATAGGTAGCTTCGAATTTATTGAGGATGGGAAAAGCGGCAAATTTAATGTTACAATGGAGGGACAAATAAATGATTGTGGCGCCATTAAACCAAGACAGCCAGTTAGAAAAGGGGAATTTGAAAAATGGGAAAAAAGATTTCTTCCAGCAAGAAGCTTTGGTGCTTTAGTTTTAACAACTAGTAATGGTGTTATGACGAACTATGAAGCAAAAGAAAAAGGAATAGGGGGCCAGTTGATGGCTTATGTTTATTAAACTTTTCCTTATCTGTTAGTATTTATCTTGGACCGAAACAAGTAAGACATCCCACTCTCGAAAATAAATTAAATGAAAACTATAGATATAAAGATACCTGAAGAAGTAGAGGTAACTAAGCTTAATGCGGAAATAGAAGTAAGCGGCCCTAATGGAAAAATAAAAAAGAATCTTTCAAATCCTGAAGTATCTATTGAAACTGCTAATGACTCTGTTACATTAAAAGGTAAAGATAAAAAGAAAGTTCTTGCTGTTCTTGGTACTTTTGAGAGTGAGATAGAAAATGCTTTTAAGGGAGTTACTGAGGGATTTGAATATAAACTTAAAATACTTTATTCCCATTTTCCTATGCAGGTTGAAGAAAAAAATAATAAAGTTGAAATAAGAAATTTTCTTGGAGAAAAAGAACCTAGGACAGCTAAAATTGTTGGAGATACTGAAGTAAAAATAGAAGATGAAGAGATAATTGTAAGAGGCCCTGACAAGAAAGATGTAGGCCAAACAGCTGCTAACATAGAACAAGTAACATATATTAATGACAAAGATGTTAGAGTTTTCCAGGATGGTATATATATAGTAGAGAAACAATAAACTAATCTATCTATTATAGTCTACCCTATATAGTTAAATACTCTTAGAATAGCCTACGAGTTGGAATTCTATACTACTAGATGCTTAACACTGCTTAACTAGGTAGAGGTAGATATTTATAAATATTTGATTTTTATCGGATATTCGGTTTTTAGTGATATCTAGGTAAAAACCGGAGAGTTAATTCCTAAAGCCTTCAAAATATATTTTAACAAAAGATGTCGGAAGATCTAATAGATATAGAGGGAGTGGGAGAAACAAAAGCTAAAGCTTTGAAAGAAGCTGGATATAAAACATTAGAAGATATCCGTGAGGCTTCCCAAGAGGAATTATCCGAAGTTGAAGGTATAGGTAAAGCTTTAGCTGCAAGAATTAAAGCTGATGTAGGTGGATTAGAAGTTGAAGAGGTGGAAGAAAAACCTGTAGGTGAAGAAGAAATAACGTCTGCGGTTTCCCTTTCAGATAAAACTCCTAAGCTAGATTCTGAAAGAAAAGAGGCTTTAGAAAAAAGGAATAAAGAAAAGGAAAATAGACCTAATTTTAAAAGGCAGGATAGACATAAAAAGAAGAGAATACCAAGTACTTGGAGAAGACCTAAAGGAACCCATAGTAAACAAAGAAAGCAGATTAAAGGAAAAGGAGCTAGAGCAAAAATAGGATTCAGATCCCCTAAAGAAGCTAGAGGATTACATCCTAGTGGATTTGAGGAGGTTTTAATATATAGGCCTGAAGAAATCACAGAGCTAAACCCTGATAAAGAGGCTGCAAGAATAGCTAGTAGTGTTGGGGGTAGAAAAAGAGAAAAAATAGAAGAAAAAGCTTTAGAAGAAAAAGTAAGAATCCTTAATCCCACATACGATGACGAATCTTAAAACCCAAAAAAGGCTAGCTTCAGATATTTTAGATTGTGGAGAAGATAGAGTCTGGTTCGATCCTAACTCTCAAGAGGATATTTCGGAGGCGATAACACGGGATGAAATAAAAGATTTAATCGATGAAGGCAAAATAGATAGAAAGCCTAAAAAGGGAGTTTCTAGAGGAAGAGCTAGAACACATGGTAGACAAGGTTCTGGTAGTAGAAAGGGTAGGAAAGGCGCAAGAAGTGGTAAAAAAGAAGAGTGGATATCTAAAATACGTGCTTTAAGAAAGGAGCTTAAAAAAATGAGGGAAGAAGATGAAATCACCCCAAGTCAGTATAGAAAACTATATAGGAAGGCTAAAGGTGGAGAATTTGACAGTATAAGACAAATGAAAGGATATAAGGAGAAAAGATTATGACACAAGGACCTAACAAGGGACTTCCATTGAAAAGAAGAAAAGAAGGTAAAACTGATTATAGACAACGTTTAAAACTTCTAAAAAGTGGAAAACCACGTCTTGTAGTACGAAAGTCTAACAAGCATGTCTGGGCTCAGCTGATAGAAGCAAGAAATGAAGGAGATCATACACTAGTTAGTGCTCATTCTTCGGAACTTCGGGGATATGGATGGGATATGCCAACTGGAAATATACCTTCAGCTTATCTAGTAGGAAAACTAATAGGTTCAAGGTCTGTTGATAATAGCTATGAAGAAGCTGTATTGGATCTTGGCTTAAACCCTGCTACAAAAGGTAATAAGCTTTTTGCAGTATTAAAAGGAGCAGTAGATTCAGGAATGGATATTCCCTATAGTGAAGATATAATACCTTCTTGGGAACGTATTAGTGGAGAACATATAGCTGATTATGGACCATATGAAGGAGCTGAAAATATGCCCGATACGTTTGAAAAAGTATTAGATAATATAGACGAAAAATAAATTAATTAAAAATATGAGTCAAGAAGAAAGACAAGAACAAGATGAATGGATTCCTAAGACTAAGCTAGGAAGAAAAGTTAAAGATGGAGAGATAGGATCAATAGATGAGGTCTTACGGTCACCTCTTCCTCTAAAAGAATCTGAAGTTATTGATTATTTCATAGATCTTGAAGATGAGGCGTTGGATGTAAATATGGTTCAACGTATGACAGGCTCAGGTCGCCGGGTGAAGTTTAGATGTGCTGTAGTTGTAGGTAATAGAAACGGATATGTAGGATTTGCAAAAGCAAAAAGAGGTGAAGTAGGTGAAGGAATAGAAAAAGCAATGAGGAGAGCTAAACTAAATCTTGTTAAGGTACCTAGAGGCTCGGGGTCATGGGAGTCTAGAGCTGATAGAGCACATACAGTATTAATGAAGTCTAAAGGAAAAGCTGGTAGTGTAGAAATAGAACTAATTCCGGCACCAGTCGGTGTAGGTATTGCAGCTGGGGAAACTGCAAAAACTGTATTGGAATTAGCTGGAATAGAGGATGTCTGGACACGTACTAAGGGAACAACTAGAACAACAGTTAATTTTGCAGAAGCTACTTATCAAGCATTAAAGAAAACAGCTAGGGCTAGAGTCCCAGATAGAGCCTATGAAGAACTAGAGGTAGTGGAATGAATATGAGTTTTGGAATAGTTCAAGTCAGAAGTTCAATTGATGCGAGAAATGATATAGAGGATACCTTGGAGATGTTAAACCTTGGTGAGATAAACAATTTTACTTTAGTTCCTGAAACTAAACAGTATAAAGGAATGGTGAAAAAAGTTAAAGATTATACTGCCTACGGAGAACCTAGTGCTGAAACTTTACAGCTATTACTTAAGAAAAGAGCTGAATCTACTAATGGAGAAAATATAGATGAAAAATTCGCAAAACAAAAAGGATATGACAGCCTAAAAGAACTTGCGCAAAATCTTATTGAGGAAAAAACTACTTTACAAGAAGAACAAATACGTCCTAAACTACATTTACATCCACCTAGAAAAGGATATAGTGAAATGAAGAAAACTTATGATCAAGGAGGTGTATTAGGATACCACGGAGAAAATATAGATAAGCTTCTATACAGAATGAGATAATGGCCAGAAAGAAAAAGAAACGAGGAAGGGGATCAAGAACCCATGGAGCTGGTTCTCAAAAAAATAGAAGAGGAGGAGGTAATAAAGGAGGTAGAGGAAAAGCAGGAAGAAAAAAACATGAAAGAACGAAGAGACCTCAACTTGGTAAATACGGATTTAAGCCATCTAAAAAAGAGGAAAAAAATACAGTTAATATCAGTGACATAGATATGAACATAGAAGAACTTACAAAAGATGAAATAGCCGATAAAACTGAAAAAGGATATGAAATAGATGCTAGTCAACTAGATATAGATAAAGTATTAGGTGGAGGACAAGTAAAAAACACATTGATAGTACATGCAGATGAATTTTCATCATCAGCTATAAATAAAATAGAAGAAGCAGGAGGAAAAGCAATACAGAAAGAAGAATAAACATACAATATAACTTTTATTTGAATTTCATTATAAAATGGGATATAAAGACGCCCTTGAATCTGTTTTAATTAGATTCCCTAGTGTAATAAGACCACAAAAGCATATTCCCTTTAAAGAAAAAATATATTGGACTGGGGGTGTTTTAATACTTTATTTTGCTCTTACTAATATTACTATATTTGGAGTTAACGTACAAGGCGATTTATTTGGTCAGTTTAGATCAATATTAGCAGGGGCACAGGGATCAATTTTACATTTGGGTATTGGCCCTATAGTTACGGCAAGCATAATATTGCAACTTTTGGAGGGTGGAGATATGTTGCCTATTGATACAGATACACAGAGAGGTCAAGTACTATATCAAGGCACTCAAAAGGTTCTGGTTGTAGTTATGTCGGTACTAACTGCTGCACCTATGGTGCTAACTGGTTTTATGCAACCAGTACCAGTGTTAGGACTTTCTAGTGGTGCAGTAGCATGGATAGTATTTCTACAAATAGTATTAGGAGGAGTATTAATACTTTATCTAGATGAAATAATCTCAAAATGGGGTATTGGTAGTGGTGTTGGATTATTTATTGTAGCTGGAGTCTCACAACAGCTTATAGGAGGACTACTTGATTGGACAGCTTCAGCAACTCAAGGACAGCTTGCTGGTCTTCCTACCGGTGTTCTGTTTAGATGGTTTGAAATATTCTCTGGCGGATACCAGCCAAATTTTGCGTTAGCTAGTCCGGATGGTTTTTGGTTTCTCTTAACTTATGGAGCTCAGATACTGTTTGTATTCACAACACTACTCATAATAGGAGTTGTAGTATATGCTGAATCAACCCGTGTTGAAATTCCCCTATCACACCAAAGAATTAGCGGAGCAAGAGGAAGATATCCTGTAAAACTTATATATGCAAGCGTCATACCACTCATATTCGTTCGAGCACTACAAGCAAACATCCAACTTTTTGGCCAACTAATATACCAACAGGGATTCCAACCAACATGGTTCGCCACATACACACAAGGAACAGCTACATCAGGACTAATGTACTACCTAAGCCCAATAAATGGGCCATTAGAATGGATGTGGTGGCTACCAGTAGGACCCTCAGCTCAAGACCCCCTAAGTATACTACTAAGAATACTAATAGATCTAGTGTTTGTAATAGGAGGGAGTATAATATTTTCTGTTTTTTGGGTTGAGACTGCTAGTATGGGGCCTGACGCAGTAGCTAGTCAGATAGAGAATAGTGGTATGCAGATACCTGGATTTAGACGTAGTCCTGGAGCGATACAGAAAGTAATGGCTAGATATATACCTCAAATAACAGTACTAGGAGGAGCATTACTTGGATTATTAGCAGTGTTAGCAAATTTTTTAGGAACAATTGGCGGAGTAACAGGAACGGGACTTCTATTAACTATATCCATAACATACAGACTATACGAAGAAATGGCTGAGGAGCAACTTATGAATATGCATCCAATGGTTAGAAAAGTACTATCTGGGGACTCCTAAAACAATACAAATCCTCATATTTTAGATTTCCTAGGACTTATTTATCTTTTCTTATCTATGTCTGATTTAATTCATCCGAAAACAATAAAACTACCCAGGTTCTTCAAAAAACTAAGGGGCCCATAGCTTAGTCTGGTAGAGCGCTCGGCTCATAACCGAGTCGTCGCCGGTTCGAATCCGGTTGGGCCCAAAAAAACAACGAGAGAGGCGCTTTTAAACTATGGATGGTTCTGTGCTAGTTTTATAAATACTGTTTATAAAACGTTAGTGTGGGCTGGAATGCTCGGTGGTTTGCCGAGTAAACAATGTGTTTACTCGGCTAGCCGAGTAATCCACAGAGGTGAAGACTATGTTTGATTTACGACGAGACGACGCACTAGATGACTTCCAACGACACCTCAAAATCAAACAAGTACTCAGCCAAAAAACAATAGACAAACATGTCTTGGCTGTAAAAAACTATCTGGATTACTGTGAAGAAATACTTCCAGACACAGACAAAGCACTAGATTACAAAGAGAAAATGATGGACGAAGACTATTCCAATAGCCACATCAACAATAACTTGAAGGCTATCGAGTATTATTATGAGTTCCAGGATATAGAGTTTGAATGGAATAGCCTTGATAGACCAAAGAAACGTCCCCGTGTCTTGAAAGAATCAGAAGTGAAAAAAATGTTGTATAGCTGTGAATCATACCGGAACTACGCAATAATAAAACTATTAGCAGCCAGTGGTATCCGTGCATCAGAACTATGCAACCTAGATGTTACGGACCTGGATTTTGAGGAACGTACAATCTTTATAGAACAGGGAAAAGGAGCTAAAGACGGAATAGCCCGTTTTAATGAAAAAGCTGGGGAGGCAATACAGAAATATCTGGATCATCGAGAAGATGATAAAAAACCACTGTTCCTTTCACGTACAGGTGAACGGCTTACACGGAGAGGGTTACTACAGCTTGTGAAGAGAGTGGCTAAACAGGCGGATATAGAAAACCCAGAAGAGATCAACGTCCATTCTTTCAGACATTATTTCGGAACCAAGATGATAGAGAATGGTGCGGACGTATCTGTATTAAAGGAGTTGATGCGGCATGATAGTATAGCTAGTACAATGAGGTATTTGCATCTTAGCGGAAAAGCATTAAACGAGCATTACGATAGATACATGGACAACATATAATATCAAATTTATCTTACTGAATAATAGAAAATACTTTTGTTTCTCTCAGTTATAAAGTTGTAGATATCTAGCCTACTACGTATCAAATAATATCTTACAAAAATACTAAATCCAACTATAGCTTCAAATACTGTTAGAAGTCTAAATACTCTTTCTGTAAATTCAGCGTAGGAAAGCTCTCCTATTATTTCACCTCTGTTTCTAAATTCTATTATTTCTTCTGAAGGTTTTATTTTAAAATCTCTGTGAGCTATTGAATTTCTAAGGTCTACATCAATCCCTTTCGCTAATTTATTGAATTCTTTAAATTTCCTACCACCAAGCATTCCAACAATGTTATTTAGTGGCATTTCTTTGAATTTTTTATAAGTCTCTTTTCTACCATAGGCAATCTCTAGTGAGGTCATAAATATAGGTAAATATTTTTTAGATAGTTCAGTCAGTTCATAATAAATATCAGCATAGTGCCTGGCTTCTTCTGGATTAGTTATCTTTGGTTTTTTATTTAAATACTGTGAATGTTTCTTTATGACAGGATTATAAATTCTTTGAGATATAGATTCTACTTCATGTCCTTCTAGATTCTTATAAAATTCTTCCATTTTCATTCCTTTTTCCTTTTCAAAAACAACTTTTTTTGCAAATCCATTAACTATATCAAAATATTCTGGATAACCCCTTTCTTTTGCAAGTACCTTATACTGCTTAATCAATTTTCTTAGCTCTTCTAAAAGCAAATCTATACCGTAAAAATTATGACTTATTTCTTCATCAGAAGCCTCTATGATTTGTTTTAAATATTTGTCTATTACTTTTATACTCTTTTTTGATCTTTCTAAATCCGTTTCAGAATTGAATGCTTCTTTGAGACCCTTGAGAAAATCGGATATTATAGGTACTAATTCTGATTTTCCCTCCTTTATTTTATATTCATTAAATAAATCATCAGGATCAACACCAAATGTATCACTAATAACTTCTGGCATATTCTCGGATATTTCATCGAATAAGTCCTCTGATACTTTATCAATATCAAGCTCCAATGATTCCGAGTCTATCTTAGAATCTTCATCACTCATTTCTTTTATAAAAATAAAATATAATATAAAATAAAGCTAACTTAGTCAATCAATTCTTCTATTTTTGTGTCTTTGATTTCTTGTAGTTCTCTTTCCAGTTGTCTTTTTTCTCTTCTGAGCTTGGCTTCCTCACTTAATAATTGATCTATTTCAGATAGTTCCTTTTCACTACGTCTTTCGCTGTAGAGCCGTTTCAATATTTGCCGAACCTCTTTTTCATCAGGTTGTACCCCTCTTTTAGCCCTCTCTAATCGATTCCTTTGTTGTCTTATCTGTTCATCGATCTCTTCTAGATTCTTATCTGTAACATTTTTTCTGTGCTGTATCCGGCTATCGATTTTTTCGAGGTTATCCTCTATATTTTCTATCTGGTTCTCTATACGTTGTTTCTCAAGGTTTTCCTGTTCGAGTATGGTGTCTATTTCTCCGGAAACACCGATGTCTCTATACAACTCATCAATTTCTTTATAGTTCCTAATTTTTAGATCACCGCTCGAAAGCTGGGCTAAATCTTTTATTCGGTGTATCTAATTAAAATACTGTGATGGTCTACAAGAGGTGTACTATGTTTTGAGGTTGAAATACAACTGTTTCGAATGTGGATACAGTGAGATCCAACACTATAGGGGACAAAATATAGGAGAAAAGTACAGCACCGATTATGGTTCTGGTTTCAGATGTGGCAGCTGTCTTAGTGGTTTATGGGTTGTGAACAGAGATTTCACGGTTTTCGAGTCTTTGTATCTTTATTTTTACCAGAAAACAGCTGATATATGTGGAAAACTGGGCTGTAAACACCGGTTCTTCCAGAAACCTGGTTAAATCTAATTTACCGATATATTATTTTGAGTAATATTTATAAACGAGTTTTCTAAAAAAGGTTGTAGAGAAGAGAACAGAGGGGAGAAAAAAAAGAATGGGGGGTAGAGGCAAAGAAAACCAACTGTTTTTTCTTTGTCTCTATCTCTTCTCAACCTATAATTCCTCCTAACTCTTTTTATGGAAAAAATGACGGAAGTAAAACTACAAAACTACTCACAAGACTTCCTTGAATATCTTCAGGATGAATATAGGCAGAATACATCTGAGAACTATAAATGCCAGATATTAAAACTGTTAGAATATTTTCAAGAAACCGGTGAAACACTAAAGCTTGAACCAGAAAAAATATACGAAAGCGCAGACAATATAAAGGATTTCTACCGGCATACAGGAGTGCATAGAGTCAGGACTAACGCAGTAAGAAGATTCCTGGAATATATAGGTAGAAAATTAGACTCTAAAGAACAGTCGATGATAGAAGATATCTCAGAAATGGTAAAATATAGCC
>JAHENH010000038.1 GCA_018609935.1 Halobacteriales archaeon
GGCTAGCCACTGCAAGAGACTCTATGGTAGAATAACCAGCATTCCTTAGTTTTTCAGAAGTTGCTGACCCAACTCTAGGAATATCCTCAAGATCTTCCATTAAATAAATCTAGCTTTTTATTTTACCTAAATCTTTGCTTAAAGCTTAACTTGATTAAAACCTTATTTTCGGTGTGGTTTCGACTCCCTGCCCAAGATGTGGAAAAAAAATAGATAGTGATAGAGAAACATTAAAAACAGACTCCAGAAGATCTGCTAGATTATGTAATGAATGTTTTATTGAAAATACAGATATATTGAAAACCCCAAAAGAAATAGAGATAGAAGTCTGCAGTCTCTGCAGTTCATATAAAGACAGAGGGGAATGGAAGTCAGGAAAGCCAGAGGAAAAGGTAGCTCTAGGAAATGTAGAAGATATATTAGAGATATATTCCGAAGCTGAAGACGTAGAGGTAGGTCTTTTTCTAAAATCACATGGAGAAGACTATAAAATAACCTGCAACCTCTCAGCTAAAGTAAGAGATATTCCAGTAACAGAAGAAAAAACTGTCAAAGTAAATGTGAAAAGAGTAAGTTGTCCATCATGTTCTAAAGCAGCAGGTGAATACTATGAAAGCCTAGTTCAGGTTAGAGCAAAAGAAAGAGAAATAAGAGAAAAAGAAAAAGACAGAGCATTAAAGATTGCTAGTGAGATAGTAGAAAAAGATACTGAAGCATTTATTTCTAAAATAGAAGAGACAGATGGAGGAATAGATATATATATGGGAAAAAACAAAGCAGGAGAAGAAATAGCTAGAAAACTAGGTGAATATGGATCTATGTCTTCTTCAGCTAGCCTTATAGGTGAAAAAGAAGGTGAAAGACTATATAGAGTTACTTACTCAGTTAGGCTTCCAAAATTAACAAGAGGAGATATAGTAGTATCAAACGGAACTCCATTTTTAGTTGAAGAAGTAAGCAACAACACCACTCTAAGAAACCTGAAAACCGGAAATAAAAATTATATGGAGAACAAGAAAGCTGAAAAAGCAGAGAAAATAGGTAAAATAAATGATGCAGAAACAACCTCTATAGTTAGTGAATCAAAAAAGGAATTCCAGATATTAGATCCTGAAACATATGAAACAATAACACTTGAAAAACCTGACTTTATAGAAGGTCAAGAAATAAAAGTAATTAAAACACATAAAGGAGTTTTTCCTGTTCCTTCATAGTATCAAATACCTTCTTAAAAAAATAAGACGTTTTTACTTAGAGATTCAGCATAAAAATTATACCCACACATCACAGGCCAAAGTAACTTATACTTATTAAAAAAAATAAAATAGATCAAGTAGTTTAAGATAAAAAATATAAAGTAATTTCTTTTTGTATTACTTGAAAGATTTATAGACATCTAAATATATGGAAATGATAGAAAAAATTGATTACTCTGAATATTCTAACCTTCAATTACTTATCCCACCAGGAATAATCTTCATATTAGCTATAGCAATACTTGGTATTTCACAGTTAACTATGGGGATAGCTGTTCCTATGGGTTTCGAATTTACTGGTGGGGTACAGGTTAGGGTCACTACAGATTCATCTATAAACCAAATTCAAGAAGATTTTTCAGGATTAGAAACAGTACCTAGTCCGGATAATATACGATCTATAAGTGATGGATATATTGTTGTGTTTTCACCTTTATCAAATAGCCAAAGAGAAAGATTAACTCAGTTTGCTACGTCAAACTATAATGATGTATCTATAGATTCTATTAGTGCTGCATACGGCCAATCTCTATTACAACAAGGTGTTTGGGCAGTTATATTTGCATTTATATTGATGGCTATAGCTGTGTTTGCCTTCTTCCGCACATTTATACCTTCTATTGCAGTAGTTGCAAGTGCATTTGGAGATATGATTTTTCCTCTAGGTTCTATGAGTTTAATTGGTATAGATCTATCTTTAGCCACTATACCTGCACTTTTACTTCTAATTGGTTATAGCATTGACTCAGATATCTTGCTTACTAGAACAGTATTAAAAGGTAGAAAAAGCGAGTTTTATCAAAATGTAAAAGATGCTATGCGTACTGGTATAACTATGACTCTGACCTCGATGGCTGCCCTAGCAGTGATGGCGATAGTATCACATCTATTTTCAGTTTTTATATTACGTGATATAGGACTAATTCTATTTTTAGGATTGTTTACTGATCTTATAAATACATATTCAATGAATGTTGCTCTATTAAGATGGCATATAAAAGAATGAAAAGAAACAAACAAAAAAGGTGAAAGAATGAAGATCAAAAACCTATTGAAAGATATAAGAGTTCTATTGCTTATAGTTGTAATTATAGCTTCTATATTTTTTATAGCTCCAAGCCAATCTGGACAAGCTACAGACCTAAATTTTGGTCTTGAACTTGACGGAGGAACCATAATACAATTAGATCCAACAGGAACAATAGCTGAAACAAATTCTCCAATAAGTATAAATGAAACAGAATTGACAGAAAAGTTAGGCGTACCAGTTAGAATATATCAAAACTCAGTGGAGGTAAGAGGAAATATATCACCATCTGAACTAGAGTCTGTATTAGAACAAAATGGAGTACAGGTAGACAACACATATAATGGAGTTACACAAAATACTCTGACACAGCTTAGAAATTCTATCCAGACAAGACTTGAACAAACGTTAGGTGCTGGTGCTGGAGCTACTGTTTCAATCCAATCTAACTTGATAACAGGAAAAAACTATATAGTAGTAGAAGTCCCAGGTAGACAAAATGAAGACATAGAGAGGATAATTAGAACCCAAGGTAGATTCGAAATAAGAGTAGTAGAAAACCAAAATACAACGAGCCATGTTATATTTGGAGAAGAAATAATTAAAGGCCAAGTTTCACAGCCTCTACAGTCTTCGAATAATCAAGGCACCCAGGGTTCGGATACCTACGAGGTATCTTTTGAGTTAACTGAAAGTGGAATTCAAAAATTTAGAAATTCAACAATACAGAGCGGAGCAGTAGAAAACCCAAACCAACATCCATTAATAATGATATTTAACGGTAAAGAGGTATTTAGAGGGCCATTACATCCAGACCTAGCTCAATCTATACAGCAAAATTCATGGCAGGGAGGAGGTCTTTCGGTTACTGGGCTAAATAGAAGCCAAGGAGAAATAGTTAGTGTCTCACTACGTTCAGGAGCTCTACCTACACCTGTAGATGTAGCTTCATCCACAACTATAAGTCCTAGACAAGGAGAAGAATTTAAAACATATTCATTAATAATTGGTATTTTAGCTGTTATTGCAGTAGGTATAATAATATTTGTTAGATATAGAGATCTGAAAATTGTAGTTCCTACAATACTTACTGGTCTAGCTGAAGTTATAGCTCTTTTAGGTTTTATAGCAGTCTTTAATTTCAATATAGATCTATCACATATTGCAGGACTTATTGCAGTAGTTGGTACAGGAGTAGACGATCTTGTTATTATAGCAGATGGAGTTTTGGAGAAGGGTAAAGTAAAAAGTTCTAATATATATAGAAAAAGAATAAAAAAGGCATTTATAATTATTGTAATGGCTGCAGTAACTACAATAGGAGCAATGTTACCACTAGCTTATCTAGGGCTTGGAAGAATATCAGGTTTCGCTATAGTTACAATTGTAGGTGTACTAATTGGTATAATAATCACAAGACCAGCATATGGATCCATTCTAAGAGAACTCTTA
>JAHENH010000039.1 GCA_018609935.1 Halobacteriales archaeon
AGAAAGAACAGATGTTGAACCTTCCAATACTTCTACTTCTAATAAGACAAAGAAGGTACTCTCAAAAGAAAAGTCTAAAGAAGGAATAGAAGAAAAGACTATAGAACCTTCTCAAGATGTCTCTAAAGAAAGACAAGTACTTTATGATCTAGGTTATACATCTGAAGAAGTAGAGGATATAATAAAAAATATTGAAGAAAAAGAAGGTGTTTCTATACAGGAAGCTCTAAAGAGAGGCACTGAACTAGGAAGTAGTAATGAAGGAAGATTTAGTATAGTAAGAGATAAAGAGAGCCGATATGAACTCTTGGATGAGAAACAAGCTAGAAAAAATCTAAAAGAAATACTTCCAAATGATATAGATACTAAATTTATTGATGGACTTATTGAGGTGCAAAAGCAGGGATATAGAGCACAAGGTAAGTTCATGGATTCAATGATCATTCTATCTAGAAAAGCAGAAAAAGATACAGAATTTCATGAAGCATTTCATGCTGTATTTAATCTTCTTCTTACTCCCAAAGAAAGACAACAGTATCTAAATGATGCAAGTAAAAAGTATGTAGTAGAGAGTACTGAGATAAATAGATTAAAAGATCTATATAATGTAGGAGATGAGAAGGCTACTGAACTCTATTATGAAGAAAAAATGGCAGAGGACTTTATGAACTCTGTCCGTTATAATATAGAAAACAATACTTCCCAAAAAGATCTTCCTTCTCGTATTAGAGATTTCCTTAGAATGATATGGGATGGTATTCAGAAGATATTTACAAATAGAAGAAATACAGATCTCTTAAATGAAAGAATAAGGAGAGGAGAATTTAAGAATAAAAAACCTATTAACAATCCTATAGTAAGACTACGTGAAGATAAAACATCAAATAGAAGTACATTCAGTCCTCAAAGAGAAAGTGATATTGTTAATTTCATAACTTACTCTGCTACTAAAGATGTTATGAAGGAGGGGAATATGGACATAACACAAGTTAGTCTGGAAAGAGCAAAAGCTGAATTCTTCCATGAGCAGTTGAATCTTTCTCTTAAAGACAGGACTAGTTCTGAAGAAAAGAAATTAGCTGCTATAAATAGGGTTATAAGTGAATGGGATATATTAGAGAAGAAGGCAAAGGATAGAATGGCTCAAATAGGAATAGGGGAGATACAGAGTCCAGATAATTCACAGCAAGGTACTCAAGAAGAATTTGCTTCTCAATTCCAGATCAATACTAAGGATACTGCTACAGCTTTTACTAGATTCTTTGTTTCTCATACTCCTAAACTTACTCCTGAATCAGTAGAGAAAGGAGAAATAATAGAAGAAAGGGACGATCTATTAGGATTCCCTAAGTTCGAGGATTTTGATAGTCTGTGGGATACATTAATGAGAAATATGACAGATATTGTTCCAGTTAACAATAATATGGATGTATTGGAACAAATGCTATCTAGAATAGATGAATTAAGTCTTCAAAATCCTTCTCTCTATTATATAAGAGCTAAACTTTCTCCCTCTATAGAAAATGTTGCTTCTATTCCTGAAAATAAAAGAACACAGTTTGCTGTTACATTCCAGAAACATAGAAATAATTTCTTGAACTTCCTTGTAAATGGTTCAGAGAAGATCTACAAAGTAAAGGATTCTTCTGATAGATTTAAATCAGGGAGACTTATAAGTAGATGGGACACAAAGTTTAGAAATAAGTTTATAAAACGATCAGATAATAAACTTACAATAAATAAGGAAAAAGCTGAAAAGTTAAAAGAAAGAATAAATAAAGCAAAAGAACTATCTAAGGAAAGAAGGAATGAGAAAGATCTTAGAAAGGATGAAATAAAAGGTGTTAAAGATATACTCTCTTCTTTTGGAATAGAACTTGAAAATAGTACAATATATCTTTCTATCAAAGATCAGAAAGGAAATAATATTAGGAAAAAGTATGAAAGATTTCTAGATAGATTGAACACTCTATATAGTGACAGTAATAAGGGTATTAATAAAGTTAGACCTGTCACTATAAAGGAAGGAGAAGAATTACAGAGAATAAATACTCCACTCTCTAGTAGTATAGAGATCGTTAATGAACTGGCACAGAAGCAAGCTAATGTAGAGAGTTCACTTCAGGAAAGTTCAGTACTTGGACCTGGAGGTAATCAAAATTATATGTATGAGAACTCTCCTTACTTTGTAAAACTTTTCAAAATGCTTAGTGCCAATAAGGATCTTTTAAGTTCTATAGAGCAAGATCCTTTGATGAGTTCTTCTCTACTCCTTAAGAGATTGAAAAAGAATGATGTATCTAACTGGCCTAAAGTAAAGACCTTCCTTAATTTTAAGAGAGAGGACAAAAGTGATCAGGGGTCTAAATTTCAAGATATGATCCCTCAAGAACATATGGCACTTAGATTTGCTACAGTTCAAAATCACAAAAGAGGAAGAGGATTTCAGAACCTAATACCTACGATCACTTTTGCTGATAAACCTAGATCTCATTACTTTGAGGGGATACCTAGAATGGATGGAAAGTTAACCTATAGTGAAAATAAATGGGAAGTAAGTGAGGATCTAGTAGATAGATTTATAGAATATTTCTCAGGGGAAATGTCCTCTACTAGACAAGTAGTAGATGATATAAGTAAGAATAAAACTCAGAACTATACACTGGGATTCCATACAGATAAAAATGGAAATATTGAGGACAGTAGTGGTAATTTCTTGGGAAGTGCATTCTCATCTTCTCTCTTTCCTTCTATTGGACCTAATACTAAAGAGGGAAAGGATATGGATCTCTTTGATAGTAAAGGAAGACCTAAGGAAAAATGGTTCAAACATGTAGATATCCTAAAACAAAACCAACAACTCAGAGATCATATTAAAGAAAAACTAGCCACTAGAGCAGATAAGGAATTAGATGCTTTCAAGAGACAAGAACTTATTAATAATAAAGGAAAGAACCTGTCTCTTGATAAGGATATTTTAGCTAATTATAAAAAGACAGAGGATGCAATAGGGGATTATACAATTAATTCTCTTATAGGAAATATAGAACAGATCATAACTTTTCTTGGAGATCCTAGATTCTTTGATAATTTTGAGAAAAGAACACCTGCAATGGTAGTCTCAGGGGATGATCTGAGGATCTATAATGATAGAAAAGGAGAGCCCGTTGTAAGAAATAAATATAATGCTGCTGTTGTAAATACAGTAGAGATCCCTTCTGAATATTATACAAAGGAAAATGCAGAAGAACATGCTAAGCATCTTTCTAAAGATGAAAAACAGCGGGAAAAGATAGCTAGTTCATTAAAAGAAATATACTCCAATTATAGTGAAGTTGATACTACTGATGCACAAGCCTTTATTACTTTAGATAGAACAAAAGAGATCCTGAAAGGACTGGGAGAATATAACAATGATAGTGTGGATGAATCCTTTGAGAGATTAAAAAATGGTGAAGCTCTCCAGGAAGATGTAGAACTTTTCTTAGAACCCTTTAAGGGTGTACACTTTGAACTAAAAAGTATAAATGGTATAAGAACTCCTGTTTATTTAAATTATTCTCAATTCCCC
>JAHENH010000040.1 GCA_018609935.1 Halobacteriales archaeon
AATAGAAGATATCCTTGTAGATCTTAGAGATATAAATGTTTCAATAGACATAATAGAACAAAAAGGTGAAAAGGTATTATTAAGATTCGAGACACCGAATCCTCTACCAATAATTGCCGCAAAAAAATCAGGTATTCCGGTAGAAACTCCATTTTATATTAAGAATGGAGAAATAAAATGGAAGATATCAGCACCAAGAAAAAATATTTCTAAACTACGAGAAAAGCTAGATAAATTAGGCTTAAAATCTGAGATAGATAAAATTGTAGAAATACCAGACTCTAAGAAATTATTGACAGACAGACAGCGTGAAGTTCTTTTAAAAGCTGTAGATCAAGGATACTATGAAACTCCCCGTAAAACTTCATTGTCAAATATATCAGACGAATTAGAAATAGCGAAATCAACTTGTAGCCAAATCTTACATAGAGCAGAAGAAAAAATAGTAAAAAAGTTTATAGAAAGTGAAATGAAAGATTAAATTAAATACTTTATATATAAAAAATAGGTATATATAACTAATTTAGATAATAGGATTATTTATTCTTATATGTTTATAAAAAATATTAAGCAATATACCAATATAGTAATCAATCAAATATGCTGTATAAAATTTCGGTTTGGATCCATTTAATAGCTGCAACTATCTGGGTTGGTGGTATGTTATTTCTTGTTTTAGTTTTATTTCCTTTATTAAGAAAATCTAATAAAAAAGATAACCAACAATTAATATATAAGATAGGTAAAAGATTCCGTAGAATTGGATGGATTTCTCTATTTATTCTCTTTATTTCTGGTATATCAAATATATATTTTAGTTTTGGATTAAATTTCGGAGAGATATTTATTTCAGAATTTGGTAATATATTACAGTTAAAATTAACTGTATTTTTGTTAATTGTTATAGTAAGTTTTACTCATGACTTCGCTACTGGACCATTAATAAGAAAATCCAAAGGTAAAAAAAGAGAAAAATGGAGAAAAATAACTAGATATCTAGGTCTGGCTAATTTATTTTTAGGTCTTTTAATTATATTTCTTGGAGTGGTTTTAGTTAGAGGAGGTATTACAATAAACCCGTATATTTAATATATTTTCTCTCGCTGATTTAAGAGGGATAGAACTATATAATCTATTCAGACATTAATCTATAGAGATTTCGTAATAGATATTTTTAAATCTCTTATTTTTACTTTAAAATCTATAATGTATATATTTAATTTATTTTATAGATTTTAATAGTATATTATAATATTACATATATATTAAATAAGGGTATTTTTCTATATAAGATATCTATAATAGCCATTGTATAAAAAAGGGAAGATTAGAGTTATCTTTACTCCGTTGTTGCTTAATGCCCGGTGTATAATCTGTATCTTTTTTATTTATTTGTCTTTGTAGGTTTTGGATTCTTTCCTTTTTTCTTTGTAGTTCAAACTCTAGATCCTCATATTTAAATCCTCTATTTAATAAGTTATATACTGTTTTTTCTAAATCACCGTCGTATTCTTCCTCTGCAATATTCTCTAGTAGTGATGCCCTATCTTCGGATAATTCAATTGTAATTTCCTGCATAACATAAAATTTAATTGTAAGATAATAATAAATTTAGTCAGACACATAGCTAACATAGAAAAAAATAATTTGATAGTTTAACTCTATTAAGCTTATTAATTTAAGTAATGAGAATATTAACCCTAAATTATTTTTTTATATTCCACTTTAGTAGTACACCTTCACCTAATCTCTGTATAGATTCTAATTTTATATTTATATCTCTTGCTAGTTCGTCTTCTCCATCAACTAATGTTGGTGAAGATCTTCCACCTATTATTTTTGGAGCTATATATATCATTAATTTATCTATAATATTTTCTGTAAGAAAAGAATAGTTCAATTCCCCTCCACCCTCAATCATTAATTTAGAATGATCTGTTTTTTCTAGCCATTCTAAGACTTCATTAAGATTAGTTTTTTCAGTTGAGGTCTCCAAGAGTATAGCTTTTTTCTTCAATTCTTTTTTTCTTTTTTTAGGTGCAGACTTCCCTACAGCTATAACTACATCTCCGCTATATTCAAAAAGTTTGGAGGATAAAGGTGTACGAGCCTTAGAGTCAGCTATTATTCTTGTAGGTGTTTTATCATATTCATACGGTAGAAGAGTTGGATCATCATTCAAAACTGTTTCAATTCCAACCATTATAGCATCACTTCTACTTCTTAATTTATCTACTCTCATCCAATCTTCTTCACTTGAAAGGTTTATTTTCTCTCTGGATGGATTTGAAATTTTACCATCTATGCTAACAGCTGCATTTATGAATACTTCCACTATCGGAACAATAGTGCGGAAAGACTAATAGTTTGCCCTCCAACAAAAAACATGGAGTCGGAGATACAAGCTGGCGTTCTTAGTTCATCAGTAAATGCCGTAAACGTTTTAGTAGATGAATGTAGAGCTAGAATAAATGAAGATGGAGTAAGTATTAACGCAGTAGATCCAGCTAATGTAGGAATGGTTGAACTAGATATTCCGGAAGAATCTTTTGAAAAATATACTGCTGAAGAGGAATTAATAGGTCTTAATCTAGATAGGTTAGAAGAAGTTGTAAAAATGGCGAAAAAAGGAGATACTATAAATCTTAGTCTAGAAAAAGAAACTGGAAAACTTAATATCTCTATGGACGGACTACATTATTCACTATCTCTGATAGATCCTAACTCAATAGAAGAGCCAGATGTACCCGATCTTGATCTAGAATATGAAGTAATTCTAGCTGGTCAACAAGTAAAAAGAGGAATAAAAGCAGCAACTATGGTTAGTGACCATATGGCTTTTGGAATATCGAATTCATTTTATATGAGTGCTGAAGGAGAGACAGACGAAGTTAATCTAGAACTTAGTGAAGAAGAAGTTATATCTATTGAAGGAGAAGGGGAAGTAAGCTCTATGTTTTCCTTAGACTATCTAGAAGATATGGCGAAAGCGATACCTGGTGATTCTCAAGTTAGACTGGAAATAGGTGATGACCACCCAATAAGGATCACTTTTGACGTAGAAGGTGGTAGAGGAAAGGTTTCATATCTGTTAGCACCTAGGATAGAAAATTAATAAAGAGAGAAAATTATGGTTGAGATAAGTAGGGAAAAAAAAGAAAAATTAGCTAGATATCCCTTTTTTAAGGATTCAAGAGAAGTCATAAAGGGAAAGTCAATAAAAGAGCTATTAGAAAATCCAATTATAGAACGGGCTAAAGACAGAATAAAACTATCTGTGAAAGAGGGGAAAACAGGTAAAATATCAGAGAATCCAAATATAGAGCTACTTTCATATCCTGCTGCTCGTGTATTAGTTAGTACCACAGGTAATAGGAGGTTAATCAGTAAATATGCATGGGCAGAAGCAAGCACGGGGTATAAGAGACTGAACTATGATATAAAAATGGATAAAATAGACTCTAAGGACATTGAAGACGAGTTTAGTGTTAATATAAAAAACCATAAAGACAGCTATAAAATAGAGCTTGCAGGATATCTAAAACTATCCCCTAGTGGGGAAAAATGGAAACTTATCAACAGGGAAATAAAAAATGGATGGATTCCAATTAATAACGACGAACTTCTAAAACTATCTCAAGAAGGTATAAGACAAAGAGTTATTGAGGGGCTTCCTTTAGATGTTCCATCAGATATAAAAGAAAAACTCAAAATAGATGATATTCAGGGATTAATAAAAGAAGATGAAATTGAAATAATAGAAGAAGAAAGTTTTCCACCATGTATGAAAGAAATCCTAAAAGAAATACATAAAGGCCATCCTGAACACCATTCATGGTTTGCATTAACATCTTTTTTAAGTAATATAGGTATGAATGAAGAAGAAATATTGGAAAAATTTAGTAAAAACCCTGACTTCGATCAGGAAATAGCAAAATATCAGATAGAACATATCCATGGAGATTATACATGTCCGTCTTGTGCGACTATGAAGACACATGGAGACTGTAGGAAACCTGACGATCTATGTAATACAATAAAGAATCCTCTAGTTTATTATAGAAAAAAACTAGAACAAAAAAAGGATGGAGACAAAAAATAAATTTATTTTCTATTTTTATACTTGAACATCAGAAAGATAAAACCCAGATAAAGTTAATAATAAAACTAAAACAACTAAAGAAATTAAAACACCTACCCCCCCTATAGTGATTGATTCAGAAACAAAAAGACTTAAAACGAATATGATCGCGGGAACTAGAGTGGCTCCAATAGTTATGCGTAAAGACATTTTATTTATTAAAGTGATTTAACCCCTTCATCAGTTTCATAACACAGACCATCTAAAAGAAGACTTTCTAGAGCATTTCTAGCTTCAGATTCATTAAGCCCATAGGTTTTAGCTTTTTCAACAACTTCATATCTCCTTAATCCATCTCCTTTAGTTTCAATTACATCTAAGACAAGCTTTTCAGGATCACCCACTTCCGATTTTTGATTATTTGAGGATTCATTTTCTTTATCTTTTTGTCGAGTGTCACTTATTTCTATTTTTTTATCTTTATCTTCTATTTCATCTTTAGAGTCAATACCTACACTTTTAACGATGGTTTCTTTCATTTTTTCTTTCTCCTTATTTTTTATCTCTTCATCATCTATAAAACCCTCATGTTTTCTTTTTTTTAATTCGTCTATATCAACATCGAACATCTTAGTTAATATATCTAAAGTTTTCCTACGCATATCCTCAATATATTCAAAATCTAATGAATAATAATCAATGATTTCTCGAAGATCGCCCAGAGAGTATATATTATTTTTATTAATTTTTTCTCCATTTAATGCTTTCTCTACTTTTTTTATTCTATCTAAAGTAGACTTAATAGCTTCTATATTCCAGCTGTCTCTATCTATTTCCTCTACAATATTTATAGACTCAGGTCTGATATTTGTTAATTTTTGTCCATCATCTTTTGAATAAATATTTGCTTTTCCAGTTACTGATACAAATTCGGGTGGGTCTAAATCGGAAAGAATAGAAGCTATCTTAGATTGATAAATTCCAGCATATACAGAAAAGACTCCGGCCGGGTCAGAAATCCTAGCTCTAGTTCCTTTATTCAAGTCTTGTACTTCTGTTAACACCCCCACTATAAACACTCTATTTATTTTAGCGCCCAAGGGAGTAACAACATAATTAGGAGAAAGATTTCCCTCTCCTTCAAGGAAAAAAGTTGATTCATTGTATTCATTAGATAAAACCCTCCATGCAACTTCTCTCATACTCTATAAAATTAAAGGTACTAAGTATATTAAATTATCCTCAATTTCTGATGATATATAAACTCGATATAATTATCTCTAGACAAAAATAGATATTAGGATATTTATTTTTTGAAAACTAAAAATAAAATATTATGAAAGCACTTGTTGTTTCAACAGATGATTTTGAGGATAGTGAATTAATTTATCCATATTATAGATTACAAGAAGAAAATATAGGTGTGGATATAGCAAGTCCAGAAATGAAAGATATAGAAGGTAAACATGGATATCAATTCGAATCTGACAAAGAAATAGAAAAAGTAGAAGTAAAAGATTATGATTTGTTAGTTATACCAGGAGGGTATTCACCAGAAAATCTAAGAACAGAAAGCCCAGAAACTATTAATATAATTAATGAATTTAACTCATTAGATAAACCAATAGCATCAATATGTCATGGAATACAGTTATTAATAAGTGCAAAAATATTGGATGGTAAGGAAGCTACAGGGTACTGGCCTCTAGAAATAGATATCCAGAATGCTGGAGCTGAATTTATAGATGAAGAAGTTGTTGTAGATGATAATATTATAACCTCTAGATGTCCGAATGATCTACCTTCTTTTATGGATAAAGTCTTAGAAAAACTAAAAACTGAAATACAATAAAAATAAAAAATATATTAATTTACAAACCTTTCCAAGCGCTCCATTGCTTTTTTAAGATCGTCCATATCAGTTGCATAGGAAAGACGTAGATGTCCTTTTCCTTCATCACCAAATACTCTTCCAGGAACTAATGCTACTTTTTCCTCTTTAAGTAAATCTTCAGCAAATGTTTCATCGTTATTCCTAGGGCATTTAGGGAAAAGATAAAAAGCACCCTCAGCTTTAAAACAATCAATACCTACTTTATCTAATCTTGATAAAGTAAACCTTCTTCTTTTATCAAATTCTTTTTTCATTCTTTGTACCTCATCCCTACTTTCCAGAGCTTGACAAGCTGCATTCTGTGCTGTAGTAGGAGCAGAAAGCATTGTATATTGATGAATACGGTTCATAGCACTGATTATTTCTTTTGGACCTAAAGCATAACCTAAGCGCATTCCAGTCATAGCATATGCTTTCGAGAAACCGTTTAACACAATAGAACGTTTTTTCATGCCTTTTAATGATGCAATAGAAAAATGTCTTTTTCCATAGGTAAGTTCTGAATAAACTTCATCTGAAACAATAAATATATCATTTTCTTTAGCAAAATCTGCTACTTCTTTAAGATCTTTTTTTTCCATTATTGCACCGGTAGGATTATTAGGGTAAGACAAAATTAATATATCTGCATCTGAAGCACCTGATTCCTCTAGAAGTTTATATGATATTTTAAATTTGTTTTCCTGATTAGTAGAGACTAAGAGGGGATCTCCACCAGCAAATATAGTTACAGGAAGATATGAAACATAAGAAGGGCTAACAATAGCTACTTTATCATTTTTTTCTACTAGAGCTCGTATAGCTAAATCCACTCCTTCACTTACTCCAGTAGTAATTAAAATTTCATCTTCAAAAGAATAACTAAGATCCCACTTTTTTACATATTTGGATATCGCCTCCCTTACTTCTTTTTTACCTCTATTAGTTGTATATGAAGTATATCCCCTCTCTAAGGAAACAGATGCAGCTTTTCGTGCATCCCAAGGAGGAGGGAAATCAGGCTCTCCAACACCCAAAGATATAACATTATCTAGTTCTTCTGCTATTTCGAAAAATCGTCGAATACCCGATGGAGGTACCTTGTTTACACGCTCAGCTATCTTCATCAAGGAGAAATTGACAGCCTTTCATCTTTACTTTCCTCAAATTCCATACCAGTATCCTTAAAAGTATCCATTACAAAGTGAGTTACAGTTTTTTTCACTTCCTCCATAGGCGCTATTTTTTGACTTATAAACCTTGAAATTTCCTCCATAGAATCTGCCATTAGTTCAACGCCAAAATCATAGCTCCCACTAACTAGTCTTAGTGAATATACTTCCTCAAATCTTTTTATTCTCTCTGCAATATCACCGTAATTAGTATCTCTATCTAGTTCCACATCTATCTCAACATATGCTCTTACCTTGCCAAGCTGGGACCAATCAACTACAGCACCATATCCTAATAATATATTTTCTTCTTCTAACTCTTCTATTATTTTCTCTATCTCTTCTTCATCTTCTCCCGTCATACTAGCAATATCTGATAAAGAATATCTAGCATCTTCCGCAAGTAGTTCTGCAACTTTTTGTTTCATGAAAACAAAACAGTGGACAGAAATTTAAATTTAAAGAAGATTCCCATCTCTATCAATTTCTCCTTTTGCTATTCTTGTAGAAGAAATAGGTTTCCCGTCCTCTGCAAGAACAAACGGAACAACAACAAGTATAAGAGGTTCAAGGTTTTTTTCCCTTCGAATTTCATTTATTTTTTTACCACCTTTTTCTGTTTCAGGAGAAACAACTAAGACATCAAACGGTTCTTCACTAGCAATTTGATAGGGTCCATCCAGCTTTTTAACCCTAAAATCCCTATCCCATTCATTTAATTTCTTCAACTCATTAACTAGATTTTCTTTCCTTTTATCATAGTTTCTAAATTCTCTTGGAATATCTCTAGTCCTAGAAGCAAGTTCATCACTAGTTAATCCAACTACTATATCAGTACATCCCAACCTCAAAGTATTTTTCAATAATAACTTATGACCTTCATGTATAGGATCGAAAGTACCTCCAACAGCTACTCTCACAGTTTCTAACCCCTTAACCCGATATATAAGTTAAGGATTAATATTTGATTTATTTTTTTATCTAAGTTCTCTACCAAGCTATCTACTAATTTTATTGTAGAAATAGAACTATATATTTTGGAATTTTCTCTAATATCAATATTTAGTTCTATCATCTTTTTTTCCACATCTCTTATTATACTATTATTAATATTTACTTTTTTCTTAGACATCTTCGGATATGCTATTTATTCCTTTTATATTTTTTAATCTATTTCGGTTGAAATCCTAATTAAGCTATCAATTGCTAAGATAAATATCTGCTGAAAACAAAGGCTATTCTATTATAACACAGGACAACTCCTTCCTTTTTTAGTACAACCATTTATAGACCTAGATACACAAAAAATCCACTATAACATTTTAATATTATAAATTATATAAATTATTGGATATCTTACAGCTTAAGACATTATTAATTAGATTAATATGGAATATTTAGTTAAGATAACGTATTGTTGTCCTAATATAAATTTAAAAGATTGATTGATCTAAGAGATCTAAGTTTATAGATATTTTAGATACGAAGTAACCTAAGAACTTCTTTGAACCCTGATTTATTATAAATATTAATTTGTTTCTCTGCTCCTGTATCGTTAAAAAGTGTCGAGATATACTCATCTATATCTAACGTATCTAATAAATTATCTAACATATTTTTTACGTCTATAGTACCTGAATCAGGTTTTAGAAAAGTAGTTTCTTTTCCATAACGTATAGCCCTCCATTTGTTTTGGTCGATTATCTCTCTTCTGATGTCTGTTTTTTTATTTCCTTTTTCATATAGTTTAGAAAGCCTCAAAACTAGTGAATATACTAAAGCTATAAATTCAAATGACTTCTCATAGTTTGTCTGAGAATCAGGTATTCTAACTTCTACTGTACCATATTCTGAATGTGGTCTAACATCCCACCAAAGCTCACCTCTGTCTTTTATAAAACCTTCCTTAACCATTCTAGACTCTAAAGATTTAAACTTCCTCCATGAACTAAATTCGGATGGAATACCAGTATTAGGGAGATTTTCAAAAATAACACCTCTAGTACTCATAAGTCCAGTTTTCCTACCACACCAGAAAGGGGAATTAGCACCTAAAGACAACAGCAAAGGCAGATACATACGAATTTCATCCGATATCCAAACCGCTTTATCGGGATCATCAACCCCTATATGTATATGAAGACCTGCAGTAATATTCCGATTTTGTGGATATTGTAATCTGTTAAGTTGTTCTCTATATCTCTTTTTTTCTATATGGCTTTCTTGATGCCATCTAGCAGTAGGATGGAGGCCAGCAGCCAAAATTTCATATCCATAGGAATGAGCGTATTCTTTTAATGCTCTACGTTTAGCTATTATCTCATCCTTAACTTCAGAAAGACTCCAAGCTGTATCTATATTGGTTTCAATAACAAATTTAAAAAGCTCAGTATCAATATTATCTTTTAGTTCATCTGGTGGGTTAGAAAGTAATAAATCCGATGCTGGTGCAGGTTCAAGTGTTTCAAAATCAACTGCGAAAAATTCCTCCTCAACGCCGATAGTTCCGAGGTTATTGAAAGCATCCATTTTAAACAACCTCAACAAAACTATACAATAATATACTATACATAAATATCTTCTAAATTATTTTATATACCTAATAGAATATATAGAAATAAAAATAATTATTTATACTAACTCTTATTTATTGTTGAAATATCTTTCAAATATCCAAAGCTAGGTCTGAGATATAACTAAAACCGGCTACAGCCATAACAAAATATATCTGTGTCGGTAAATGGTCAACACTACCAAATAAAAACAAATATTAAGAAAAATTTAGACGATATGATTATAGATCAAGAAGACAATATAAATATCTGTAAAATCAGGTTAGTATTAAATTATTCTTTGTTTTAGGCAGTTTGTCTAATCCAGTCGTATCCTTCATTTTCTAGTCTTTCTACAATGTCTGGACCTCCACGTTTCGCAACTTTTCCGTCTACCATTACAACAACTCTATCATAATCTACATAATCTAATATACGTCTATAATGAGTTATTAATAAAATACCTCTTTCAGGACCTGACAGATCCTGAATTCCATTAGCCACTATTCTTACTGCATCTATATCTAGTCCAGAATCCACTTCATCGATTAAAGCTATTTCTGGTTCAATTACTGCCATCTGTAGTACCTCCATTCTCTTTTTCTCACCTCCAGAAAATCCTTCATTTACATATCTATCAGCAAAGTCCGGATCTATACCAAGTTTTTCCATCTTTTCTTCAAGATCCTGTCTAAACTCCACTGGGTCTATTTCCTCTCCAGTTCTGCCTTCTATTGCGGCCTTTAGTAGATCATTTACTGTTACACCTGTTATTTCATTAGGATACTGAAAAGCCATAAAAAGACCCAAATGCGCTCTTTCTTCGGGATCTAGTCCTAATATGTTTTCTCCTTTATAATATGCTTCACCTTCTTCCACTTCATAGTCAGGATGTCCCATTAATACTTTAGCTAGAGTCGATTTTCCACTTCCATTTGGACCCATCATCGCTACTACTTCATCTTTTTTAACTTGAAAATCGACTCCCCTAAGGATTTTTTCCCCTTCAGCTTTTACATGTAAATTTTTAACATCAAGTGTGTCTGTCATATATTTGTTAAAAAGTTATGAAGAAGCTTAAACGTAGTCATATATTAGTTAACCACCACAGCCACTACTTAGTTAATTTTACTATTAGTTACGGATCAATTTCTACTTCCGAAGTCATCTATTTAAACTTTCTTTATATTTTTTAAGTATGAAGTCTTACTTCAGAATAAGAGATTATTCTTCCTTCTCTTGAAATTTAACTATGCCTCCTTCTAATACTTTTAATCCTAATACAGCGCATTTAATCCTCATTGGACTTAACTCAACACCAATCATATCTTTTATATCTTCTGTCTCAATTTCTCTAATTTCAGTAATATCTTTATCTTTGACTTTTTCAGTGAGTATAGAAGCACTTGCTTGGCTTATTGCACATCCATCTCCTTTAAATTTTATATCATTTATTTTTTTCCCGTCTAGTGCTGCAAACACTTTTATCTCGTCACCACATGATGGGTTTGCATCCTCAAAAACTATGTCTGGGTCATCTATTTCTCCATAATTCCTAGGGTTCCTATAGTGATCTAATATTCTTTTTCTATATGTGTTGCTCATATTTTAATCGAATATATCTTTAACTTTTCTTATGCCTTCCAATAACTTATCTGCTTCTTCTTTAGTATTATAAAGGTAGAAAGAAGCTCTAGAAGTAGCTGGTATTTCAAGTTTGTTCATTAAAGGTTGTGCACAGTGATGGCCAGATCTAGTAGCTATTCCCTCACTATCTAGTATATCACTAGTATCATGTGGATGTGCGTCAGATACATTAAAGGAAACTACTCCACTCTCACGTTTATCGGGAGAGGGGCCATAAACAGTTACGTTTTCTTCTTTTTCAAGTAGTTTTGCAGTATATTTTCCGAGTTCTTTCTCATGTTTTTGTATTTTTTCCAGTCCAATTTCATCCAGAAAATCTATAGCTTCACCTAAACATATAGCTCCAGCAATATTAGGAGTGCCACCTTCAAACTTCCATGGTAGATCAGCCCAACTAGCATCATCATAGCTTACTTTCTTTATCATTTCTCCACCAAACCGGTAAGGATTCATTTCTTCCATAAGTTCTTTTTTACCATATAGTACTCCAGTTCCAGTTGGTCCACACATTTTATGGCCTGAAAAAGCAAGAAAATCACAGTCTATTTCCTCAACGTCAACAGACATATGAGGTACGCTCTGTGCTCCATCCACCAATACTTTAGCGTCTACTTCATGTGCTCTCTTAACTATGTTTTTAACTGGTGATTTAGTTCCAAAGACATTAGAAACATGTATAATAGAAGCTATTTTCGTGTCTTCATCTATTTTTTTATCTATGTCTTTATTATTAACTAAGCCATTATTTACTTCTATAAATCTAAGTTCAGCTCCTGTTTTTCTAACTATTTGTTGCCAAGGAACAAGTGAAGAATGGTGTTCCATCTCTGTTAAAACAATATTATCCTCTTTAGTTATGTTTTCAATACCCCAACCAAATGCAACGGTATTAATTGCTTCAGTAGTGTTTGAAGTAAATGCTATTTCTTCTCTATCTTTTGCACCTATAAAATCTGCTACTTTGTCATGTGCTTCCTCATAAGCTATGCTTGCTTCTTGACTAAGTTTATGCATTCCTCTATGAACATTTGCATTATAGTTATTATAGAAATCTTCAATTGAATTAACCACTCTCTTAGGTTTTTGTGAGGTAGCAGCATTATCAAGGTATACAAGTTTTTTTCCATCCACCTCCCTTTTAAGTATAGGAAACTGTTTTCTTAATTCATCTGTGTCAAGAGGTTTTTGAATGCTCATGTTCTATAAAAGTTAGTTCTTAAAGTCTTTAAGGTTTCGGGACTGTATTCAAGGTTTTAGATAATTTTATGTCTTGTTTTTTATCTCTTCTCTAAACTCCTCTTCAAATCCATCAAAAGATAAAAGAGTAGGTTCAAAAAATCCTTCTACAATACGGCGTCTAGCTTCTTCTCTATCTATACCTCTGCTCCCCATATAGAAAAGATCTTCCTCATCAACTTGTCCAACTGTAGCAGCATGTGAACATTTAACATCATGGTTATCGATTTCGAGTCTTGGTGAAGCATCTGCTTCTGACTCTTCACTAATAAGTAAAACGTTTTCTGTCTGATAGGCATCCACTCTAGGAGCATCTTCATCAACTTCTATAGTTCCTTCATATGCTGCTACTGCTCTATCATCTAAAACACCTCTAGAAAACATATCACATACACTATCAGGAGCTTCGTGTCTCGTCCTAGTTTCTAAATCAAAATGTTGGTTATCTAGACCGAAAAATACTCCATAATTTTTAGTTTCAGCTCCTTGACCTTCAATTCTAGTTTCTATAGTAGACTTAGTGATACCAGTTCCAAAACAACCATCAAGCCAATTAACACTAGCATCTCTTTTAGCAACTCCACGTTTTAATGCAAACTGTCTGGAATCCTCATCAAGGCTTTGAAGAGCGCCATAGTTTAGTTCAGCCCCATCTTCTGCAATAACTTCAACAATATTGTTCAAATATCCACTACCTTTAAATCTCTCAGAAACAGTTACATTAGAGTTCTGTTCAGCTATAATTATAGTATGGCTAAACCGTTCACCATCTACATTTGAAGTGGTATCTATAGATACTTTCTCTCCTTTAGGAACTCTAATAAATACTAAATCAGTCAAAAAAGCCGAGTTTAGTGCTGTATAACTATTTTCATCCCAACTTATAACTCTACCAATATCTTCCTTTATCCTTCCATCATCTTCACTTCCGAGCTGAACTATAGAAGCGTTTTTATCCTCAGATACATTTCGTTTATCTCTATCAAAGTCCTCTAAATCAGGGCTAAGTTTAGATATATCAGTCCATACATTTCCAGGAGTGCTTATAGACTTAGGATCAGGTAGATTTTTATAGGACGAAAAAGCTCTAGATCTACGGTCTGTTAGCCAATCAGGTTCATCTTTCGAGAGCTCTTCAATAGTTTTTTGTGTGTTCTTGCTCATACTTACGGAATAGAGGAACGCCTAAACAGTAAAGTCTTCGTTCCTTACTGACTCCCTTTATTTACAGCTAAAAATATAAAAATATAATTCAAAATATATAAGATTGGAGAGAAATAGTATAAAATAATTTTTACTAAATAATAATTTTAATATATTACCTCAAAATAAAAAATAGATCTAAAAATTACGGATAGTGGTTAAATTTAGAAATTCCTAGTTTATCCTAGGGATCCTTCCATCTCCAGTTCTACTAATCTATTAAGTTCTACTGCATATTCTAACGGAAGTTCCTCGACTATAGGTTCTATAAAACCACTAACTATCATTTGTTTCGCTTCATCCTCATCTATACCTCTAGATTGGAGGTAGAATACTTCTTCATCACCAATACTTCCAACACTAGCTTCATGTGCTACATCTACCTTACTTTCATTTACTTCTTCGAAAGGCATTGTATCACTTATTGAATCAGAGTCAAGCATTAAAGCATCACAATCTACACTTGATTTAACTCCCTCAGCACCAGGAGATACTCTAACTAATCCTCTATAGTTGGTTCTACCTCCATCCATAGATACAGACTTAGATTCTATTGTAGAGCTTGTATTTGGTGCTATATGACTTACTTTTGCTCCAGTGTCAATATCTTGTCCTTCACCTGCAAAACCAATAGTTATATGTCTATCTGAGGAGCCTTCACCTTTTAATATTGTCATAGGATAAAGCATTGTTTTTTTAGATCCCATTGATCCTGAAACCCAGTCCATTCTACCATTTCTTTCTACAATAGCTCTTTTAGTATTTAAGTTAAATGTATTTTTAGACCAGTTTTGAACTGTTGAATATTGTACGTGAGCGTCTTCACCTACAAATACTTCAACACATCCAGCATGAAGATTGTGTTTTGTATACTGGGGTGCACTACAGCCTTCTATATAGTGGACATCTGAGTTATCTTCAGCTATAATTAAAGTATGTTCAAATTGCCCCATACTTTTACTGTTCATTCTAAAATAAGCCTGAATAGGCATTCCTACATCAACTCCCTCAGGAACATATACAAATGAACCTCCACTATGTACTGCACCATGTAGAGCAGCAAATTTATTATCACTAGGAGGGACGCATTTAGTCATGAAGTATTCCTTTACTAATTCTTCATGTTCCTGTATAGCTGTATCAATATCAGTAAACACTACTCCTTGGTTTTCAAGTTCATCTTTCATGTTCTGATAATAAACCTCACTCTCATATTGGGCACCAACACCACCTAGAGCTTCTCTTTCAGCTTCAGGTATGCCTAACTTATCAAATGTGTCCTTAATATCTTCGGGCACATCCTCCCAATCATTTTTTCTTGTGTCTTCATCAGTTTTTAGATAATAAACAACTTCCTCAAGGTTAAGACCATGCAAGCTAGGACCCCAATCCGGCATAGGCATCTGCTTGAAGTTCTCAAATGACCTAAGTCTACGTTCCAACATCCATTCCGGTTCATTCTTTTCCTTTGATAGCTCCCTTATAATATCTTCAGAAAGACCTTCTTCAGTTTCAAATACAGCCCTTTTAGGCTTTCTATGGTCAAACCTTTCTTTTTGGGCTTGTTTCCATTCTTTTTCTTTTGTTTCTTTTTGAGTGCTCATGTTTACAATGAAAGAAAGAAGTGTAACATATTAATGTTTATGCCTTTTAAAAAATCATTATATATAACTAACTAAGGGCTTAAACTTTTATCTAATTTTTAACTAAAAAACCATTATAGGTGTGAACTACTCATGTACCGTTGCTACGCTGACAGTTCAGACTGTAAGAGAGACTTCCTGTTTAGATGACGTAACTTGCAGACAAACCACAGAAATATGTCCCCAAGTCTTTATTGTCCCTAGAGATTGCAGTCTCCACAGCCGTAACTTTCACATGTCCCATGTCTAAACTTTCAGATTTTACAATCCCTCTTTCTAATGATGCTAAGTACCACATTGTAGTTGCTACCAACCTCAAATCCACAGCTTAGACAACTATGTTTTCGTTTCCACATATATTTTATTCGTCTTGACTCCATATCACGAATATTTTTTACTTGTACCTTTCGGATTAACCAATACTACTTCTGTACCAGTACTTTTAGCCTTGTATAGAAATAGCTGGATAGTTGAGATGAAATATCGAAGCCGATGCTCTATAAGATACACTCACCAACTATTTTAATTGGTTAAACCGATCTATCCCCAATCTAATCCACATATATATGTTAGGAAAAGAGAAGGAAGGCATCTAACCTAAAAGTTAAACTATAGGTTAGATCTACAGACACCACCATCAATAGGTATAGCAACACCATTTATATAACTAGCTTTGTCTGAAGAAAGAAAACCAACTAGTTCACCTAGCTCTTGAGGATTGCCTATTCTTTCTAAAGGAATATCCTTACTTCTATCAGCTAGCCCTTCTTCATAGCTATCATAGTCACCTCTTTTAACACCTTGTTCTATTAGTTCCTCTATCCTAGGTGTCTCATGGCTTCCTGGTAAAACTGCATTAACACGTATTTCAGGAGCAAGCTCTCTAGACAAAGTTTTTTCTAGTCCAATAACACTCATACGTACCGAGTTTGATAATACAAGACTTTCTAAAGCTTCTTTAACGCTTCTTGAAGTTATATTAACAATAGTCCCACCCCCATCTTCCCTAAGATATGGTGCAGATTCCCGAATTAAACGAACTACACTCATAACAAGTAAATCAAATGCCTCATACCATTCCTCATCACTTTTATCCAGAAAATCACCACTTTCAGGCCCTCCAGCGCTAGTAACAATATGGTCTAAACCTCCAAATTCCTCTAAAGTAGTTGAAATAAGATCATCTATATCTTGTTTTTTTGTTATGTCTCCCTTTTTACCTATCACTTTTCCTTTTGTATTTTCATTAAGTTCTACTATAGTTTTATCTAATTTCTCTCTGTTCCTTCCATTTATAACAACATTAGCTCCTTCTCTTGCTAAAACATAAGCAGATGCCTTGCCTAGACCACTACTGGAAGCAGTAATTAACGCTGTATTATCTTCTATTCCAAGATCCATAAAGAAATAATAAACCTAAAAAATGAAATAATTGACCTTTTCATTCCTCTTCAAACCTTGTTGCTTCAACTAATGGATGTCTAGCATAGTCAACTATCTCTATATCATCTAATGTCTCTAGGCCAGCTTCCTTTGCAGTTTTTTCCATGCCTAGCTCAACATCTTCATCTACAACTAGTATATATGCAGACATCTCATCTATATCAAGCCTCATTGCTGCTACAACTCTATGATGGCCATCAACTAATAGAAATTCATCCCCTCTCTGTATAACAATCAAGGGTTCTGCAAGACCTCTTTTAAGTTCATAGGTTCTACCCTCCAGTTCATCAGCATAAATCTTTAATTGAGTTGGTTTTAAATTCTTTATTTTCACATTTTCCCGTTTTTCATCAACTGTAATATCATGTATAGATTCAAAAGTTTCCTTTAATCCCCAAACTTTTCTAGGTGTAACTCTTTCTATTTGAGATCTTATAACATCACTATTAGATATTATCCCCACAATTTTTCCATCTTTATTAACTACTGGAAGCTTCTGAATTCCGCTCCGTAAAACAACTCTAGCTGCATCATCAATTTCCATTTCAGGCTCAGCCACCACTAAATCAGTAGACATCAGTTCTTCCATTACAGTATCTCTATCCTGTCCTAAAAGATCATTAGCAGTTATAAAACCCCTAAGTTTTTCATCTTCACTAACTACTGGAACACCCGAATGACCACGATCCATCTTCTCAATGGCATCTTCAACAGTTTCATCTAAAGAAACAGTTACTACATCTCTTGTCATATAGTCCTTTACTTTTGGCTTCTTATTTTCCATTATATAAAATAAAGAACCAAAACACGAAGTATCTAGGTTTTTAATTTTATTTTAAATAGACTACACTATCATTTTTTATCTAAAATAGTTCTCTAGTTAGATTGCTAGTTTATTTTACTATTTTTAAAAGAAGGAGGGAACTCCGAAATTAGTTGAAATTAAAAAAAACTTAAGGCAATAGTTTAAAACTGGCTGACACAATATCTTCTAGGAGATACATGGAGTCATCCATATATTAGAGTTATAATAGATGAGCCTCTCTTACATTATCTATGGGACGGTCAGAAAAGTAGGAAAGATGTGAAAAACATGAACAGTCAGAACATCCAAATCCCTCGATATATTTCCCTCCAATTTTAGATGCTACTATACATTCAGGAGTTTCAGATGATATTATTTTATCGATGTACGTCAAAGAATTTGAATTAAGATAATCAATATGCCACCAGATCGAGCCTTCACGTTTTTCTGACATTCTCTTGTGTCTTTTTATCCTAGACCTATCTCCAGATCCGGTATATGTATAAAATCCTTCTTTAAAGTATATTTCGCCTAAAGCACCTATTTTTATCTTTGTATCATTCTCTAGATATAATATTAAAGTATAGGAATTCAAGTTATCTTAGAATAATCTATAAAAGGATAGTTGTTGCATCTATAGCAGTACTTACAATTGGGTCAAAAGCAAATAATAATACAAAGGTAATTATTGCAGCTACAGCTATAGGTAAATATAGTGAAATTGGTTTATTATCTATATTTGGTTGTTCTTCATTAGGTTTTTCAACCCACATGAAGCGTAGTACACGTGAGTAGTAATAGAGGGATAAAGCACTGTTTATTATGCCTATAAGAGCTAGCCACCAAAAACCTGCATTTACCGCACTTCCAAATAATACAAGTTTTGATAGAAATCCTCCTCCTACTGGTAATCCTGCTAGAGATAATAGAAAGACCCCCATTGCTATACCTATCATTGGATATCTTTTAGCTATTCCAGCATAATCTTTAAATTCGTATCCATATCCCCAATAATCATCCACTAGAGCAACTACCAAGAAAGCACCTGTATTCATTATTCCATATACAAATAAATGAGTTGCTGCAGCCCCTATAGCTAGTGAAGAAGCAGATGTAGATCCTGAAAAAACTGCAAGAGCCATAAAAGCATATCCAGCATGCCCTATAGATGAGTAAGCTAACATTCTTTTTACGTTTGTTTGTACTGCAGCAGCGAAGTTTCCAAAAGTCATAGTTAATATAGCAATTATTTGCGCAGCTGGAAGCCATGCACCTGTGGGAAAAGCCACTGCAAAAATTCTGAATAATAAAACAAATCCAGCTATTTTAGAGGCACTAGACACAAAAGCAGTTATTGTACTTGGCGCTCCAGTATATGCGTCTGGAGCCCAAAGTTGAAACGGAACAGCTGCAACTTTAAATGAAAACCCAAAAAGAACAAGTAAAGATCCTAAAATTATTGTTGGTGTTACTGAAGTATTACTTATTTCAACTAAATCAAAAGAACCTGTACCCCCATAGATTAGAGAAATCCCATATAATAAAATTGCACTAGATAAAGCCCCTAATAAGAAATATTTCATTCCACCTTCTATGCTTGATTTCTTCTTTTTCATGAACGCAACTAATGAGTATGAAGGAAGAGAAGCGAGTTCTAATGCGATAAATGCAGTAACTAATGTGCGTGCACTAGCCATAACTAACATACCTATTGTAGCTAGTAGAACTAATGACATAAACTCAGTAATATCGTCAGATCCTTCAGGATATGTTTTCTTTATAAATTCTAAACTTGAAAATATCACTAAACCTGATACTACGAGTATAGCTACTTTAAAGAAAAGTGAAAAATCATCTACAACTAAGTTACCCGAAAAAAGCTCTCTGCTTGGACCTCTAAGTAAAAACAATGAAGATATAATCGAAAGTATAACTGAAGCTAATGCTGTACCAGTAATTATACGTGAATATTGTTGTTCCGTAAAGGTATCAACCAGCAAAACAAGCAGGGCTCCTATTCCAACTATTAGTTCAGGGGATAGAGCATGTATAGACATTATATACCACCTGTTATGAAATCAACAATAGGAGATGTCGATGTCTGTATTGTATTATAGGCTATATCAGGATATATACCTAGTAGAACTACAGCTAATATTAAAACAACTAAAGGAAGTATCTCCACAGGTGATGCTTCTTCCACAATATCGGGCGCATTATATTCTCCGAAGAATGTTAGCTGCATAGAGAAAAGAAGATATCCAGCTACTATAACTATTCCAAACATAGCTATTGGAACTATAAGTAAAGACATAGGAAAAGCATTGAAACTTCCCAGAAATACGAAAAGTTCTGCAGCAAACCCAGACATACCTGGAAGTCCAAGATATCCAAATGCTCCAGCTACAAATGCCCCCGCAACCCAAGGCATCCTTTGGGCTAAACCTGAAAGTTCGTCTATTTGACGTGTATGTGTTTTGCTGTATACCACTCCAACGACCATGAATAACAGTCCACTAAATAGTCCATGTGATATCATCTGAAATGTAGCTCCTCCTATTCCATAATATGTGAAGGCAGCTAACCCAACCAGTACATATCCCATACTTGAAATAGAAGAGTAAGCCACTATACGTTTTAGATCATTTTGAGATGCTGCAAGTATAGAACCATAGATTACACTTAAAGCCCCAATAGCTGCTATAGGTGTAGTAAGTTGTATAGCTATATCAGACAACATAGTAAAATTAAATCGAAGTATAGCATATGTCCCCATTTTTAGTAAAACACCCGCTAATAATACAGAAACAGGAGACGGCGCTTCCACGTGTGCATCTGGAAGCCATGTATGAAATGGTACAATAGGAACCTTAACTGCAAACCCAATAAATAGTGCAATAAATGCTGCAAACATTAATATTTCTTTAGATACACCAAATGCACCTGAAATGGATCCTGAGTCAATAGCTTGTGTTAATGATATTAGACTAAACGAATCTATACTTGAATTAAAGAAAAGTGCGACAACACCTATAAACATAATTAACGATGCTATATTTGTGTATACGAAAAATTTCATCGCAGCATAACGCCTTCTTTCATGTCCCCAAACAGCGATTAGGAAATACATTGGAATTAAAACTGCTTCCCAGAATACATAGAACAATAAGAAGTCAAGCGAAGCAAATACACCAACCAAGGATCCTTCTAAAAAGAGTACAAGTGCATAGAATTGATTTTCTCTTTTATCTATTATTTTCCATGCGCTCATTATAGCTAAACTTGAAAGTAGTGTAGTTAATAAGATTAAAACAATAGAAACACCGTCTAACCCTACAAGATATTGTATTTTATATCCAGCTATATCTATCCATGCTATTTTCTCAGTTAGAGCTATGTCTCCAAGTAATACATTACCTTCAAACTCTCCAGACATCCAAGCATAAATAGATCCTATTAATGGAACTAAAGATACGATAAATGCTAAATATTTTACAATATCTTTATCCACTACACGTATAGATAAAGCTATTAAGGCACTAGCTAGCAAGGGAAAAGCAATTAAGAAGCTAATCAACATTGGTATTCACCTTTATATTGTCCATCATTATAGTTTTTCAGATATCTTTTCTTAATTCTACTATTTTTATTGTTCAACACTATAACCACCCCCCAATGAATCCTGTAATAATAATTAAAGCTATAAAACTGAAGATTATTAAAGCAGCATATTGTGTCACTTTACCAGTCTGCACTCTTCTCATTGCATCTCCACTCCCAAAGGAAACTTTGGAGATTGCATTTACTATTCCATCTACTACATCTATATCAAATAAATCTACCCAATCTGAAAATTTTAAAAAGTTCCAAGATAAACCTATCTGGAAAGAATTTATATAATATCTATTTTCAAGTATTTTTGTTATTACTCCCCAATTTTCTTTTCTTTTTGTTGGATTATCTTTATATAATATAAATCCAGCTATAGAGCCTATTAACGCTAAAAGTAATGAAATACCTGTAACTCCAAGATTTACTACACTATCCCCATGACCTGATGTAAGAAAATCACCTAGTGTATGTATACCTATTGGAGCTGCATTTACAAATCCGCTTACTATTGCTAGAATACCTAATAGAACAAGTGGTATTATAGCGTATATTGAGTTTTCATTTGCATTTTCCGAATGTTCGCTTCTAGATTCACCATGGAATGTTAGAGCCACCATTCTAAATGTGTAAAAACCAGTAAATACCACTGCTACTAAACCCATTAAAAATGGTATCCACATTAATGGTTCAGAAGTTATTGCTTGGTTGAATACATATGCAAGTACTTCATCTTTTGACCAAAATCCACTGAATGGAATTATTCCAGCAAGAGCTAGAGAGCCTACTAAGAATGTATAATAGGTTATAGGCATTGACTTTTTCAGTCCGCCATGTTTCCACATATCCATTGTATGATGTGTAGCTATTATTACACTACCAGCTCCTAAGAAGAGAAGAGCTTTGAAAAATGCATGATTCATTAAATGGAAGACTGCTGCTGTATATCCTCCCGCACCTAAAGCCAACATCATATAACCATATTGAGAGATAGTCGAGTATGCAAGAACACGTTTTATATCATCCATCACTATTCCCATTGTAGCTGATATTAATGCAGTGAATCCTCCTATAAAAGCAATTATTAACAGAGCGTTTGGTGATAAATGATAAAGAGGGAATAATCTAGCTACTAGATATACACCAGCAGCAACCATTGTTGCTGCATGTATCAAAGCTGAAACTGGGGTTGGACCCTCCATGGCTTCCGGAAGCCATGTATGAAGAGGGAATTGAGCACTTTTCCCTATAACTCCACCCAGAATTAGTAGACTAATTAATAGGATTCCAGTTTCAGATGAGAATCCTAAAGTATTTTCCCCTTGATTTATTGCTGTTTCCGCTATAGTAAAGATTGAATTCTCCCCAACAAAATTTAAGGTTCCGAAAGCTGCAAAAGAAGCAACTAGACCCACCAAAAAGAAGTAGTCACCAAACCGTGTAACTAAAAAAGCTTTTTTCGCTGCACTAGCAGCTTCAGGAGTTGAAAACCAGAAGTTAATCAACCACCATGAACAGAACCCTACTAGTTCAAAAAAGACGAATGAAGTAAGTAAGTTTGATGAAACTACAAAGAAAAGCATACTTCCAGTAAATAGGGAAAGTCCAGCATAATATCTTGGAAGTCCTGACTCGTTTTCTTCATTCATATAGGCCTTAGAGAAGACATGGACCAGAAATGCTACAATAGAAACTATAACTAAAGTAAGAGAACTTAGAGGATCTATTAGTATACCAAAAACTAAATCAGGTGCTACACCACCTGTAGTCCATATATATTTAGCTACCTGTTGTATTTCATTTCCCTGAATCCGTATTAAAATAACTACACTTAGAATAAGAGATAATAAAGTTGCAATTGTACCCACCAACCAGCTCAATAATCCTCCAATACCTTTTTTCCTAGGTAATACGCCTGCCAATAATATTAATATAAAAGAGACAAAGGGAATTAAAGGAATTAATGGTGTTTGGTCTATCATTTTTACCACCTCATAATACTTGGCTTTGTTACATCTACTTCTCCGAATTCTCTATACATCGATATAAAGATGCCTAGACCTATAGCAACCTCTGATGCAGCAATTGCTAGAGTAAATAATGTAAATACCTGTCCTTGAATATTACCTAGTTGTGCGGAAAATGCAACTAGATTTATATTAGCTGCATTTAGCATAAGTTCAACAGACATCAATATTACAATAGCGTTTGTCCTACTAAGAACTCCATATACTCCAATAGCAAATACTGCAGCACTCAATATTACATAATAACTAGTTGGAACCATCATCCATCACCTCTTTTTTTTGTAATAAACTTCTATTTTTGTTTATTTTTTTAATCATATCTGAAATCATGATCCACCCTCTCTTTCTTTGTTAGATTCTTTTTCATTTTTTTGTAAGTTAAATCTGGGCTTCTTTTCTACTGCTTTCTCAACTTTTTTCTGTCTTCCTTCACGTTTCGCAAGATATATAGCACCAATTAGAGATGCAACCATAAGAACTGCAAGTATTTCTAATGAAACTACAAAATATGTGAATAGCTCTCTCCCCAGCTTTTTGGTTATTGGTTCTGTTAAACCAATTGGTTGTCCCTGAAAAGAACTAAAAGATATACTAGCAAGAATAATAAAGAGAACTAAAACCAGAAGAGCAGGAATGGGTTGTATTTTATTCACTTTCATGTTTCCTCCGGACTTCTTCCTACTAACATAACTGCAAATGCGATCAGTATCAATACTCCCCCCACATACACCAGTATTTGCATTGCTGCAACGAAACTTGCCTGTAACATTACAAAATGTACTGCAACACTTCCAAATGCAAGTCCTAGAAGTAACGCATCATAAAATATGTCCTTCACAAGCACTAGACCCAATCCAGCCCCCAAAGTTACAATAGCGAAAAGAACAAAAACTATAATCTCCAGTGTCGTCATGATCGGAGAAAGATAGCATTTAATTTCTTATTTTCGATTCTCATCGACATCATAAATATAAATAAATGAACAAAAATTTAAAAATATACATAATTAGTTAATTAATTTAATATATTAGTATATTATAATAATAGTAGTAAACCCATATAAACAAAAAATATGATATTATAAATATAGCTAGATTTACTTTACTTTTTATGCTTTATTCCATACTTCTTCTTCTTCTCCTGTACCAACCCATCCACCTCTATCTGGTTCCCTAGCCTTTAGAGGATCTGTGTTTTTATACCAAGGAACATCCATTAGATCCTCCTTAGAATATTGTAGCTCCCCTTTAGTTTCAGCATTTAGTTCAAAGTGCTGAGTAAGTATTATAGCATCAACTGGACAAACTTCCTCACAAAGTCTACAGTAGATACATTGACCTAGATCCAGATTAAATTCCTCTATATCACGTGTCTTTGTAGTCTTTATTTCTATTGTATCATTAGGACATACATCTTCACATTTTCGACACGCTATACACCTAGATTCACTAAATTTATGAGAACCCCTAAATCTAGGAGAAACCTCCGGATCCTCCTCAGGATATTGGACAGTAAAAGTACCTGTAAAAAAAACATGTTTCATAGTAGTCACCAATGCTTTCAGGATTCCAAACATATCTCATTTTTAATCTGAGAAGTCAAAAAGGTTACTCTATTAACATTTCCTTCATATATTTAATCAGTTAATTCCTTATCAAGTCTATTAGTATAATAGTTCAGATAGAAAAATAGAAATATCTAATAAAAATTAAATTTCTAAATATTGATATATATAGCAAATTTCAATAGTCGATTATATATAATAAAATTCTAAGTTGCATCGTCCGGAATCTAAAAACACTGCTACACCAGAAGAGTATAATAATTAATTATTATAAAGAGATAGAAACGTTTTATCCTTAAAATATAGACTATGTAAAAATATTGTTGGTAATATAGAAGACTATTTTCTGGGATATGTTTTTGAAATAATAAGGATTTTCTATGTTATAATCCAGAGTATACCTGTTGTAGCTATTAAAACTGCGAATGAAAATTCCAGCAATCGTTTCCATCCAATTTCTAGTAATTGATCTATACGTACCCTTGGTAGTGTTGCTCTTAACCATTGGACTACTACAAAAAAGAGGAAGGTTTTAATTAAAAACCAGATTGGAGAGGGAAGTATAGGCCCTGTACCACCTCCAAGAAATAGAGCAGTAAATAAAGCACCTCCAAAAAACATATGAGCGAATTCAGAGATGAAAATTAAAGCAAAGTAGGCGCTTCCGTATTCAGTTTGATACCCTGCAACCAGTTCACTACCTGCCTCAGGTAGATCAAACGGGTTGCGGGCAAATTCAGCTAAAAGTGCTATAAAAAATAAAACACCAGCTACTGGATGTACAAAAATAAACCATCTAGGTAAAAATCCTAGAAAGCTTCCTTGTTGAGCTTCGACGATATGAGAGAACTGTAGAGGATTTGCATCTGCAAGGAAAAAGGAGACCAATGGAAGTATACATGCTGCTGATACAACCAATGGTATTTCATATGCTATAGCTTGAGCTACTTCTCTTTCAAAACCCATAAAGGAATACTTATTATTACTGGAATACCCTGCCATAACAGTAGCTATAGCAGGAACAGAAGAAAGTGCAAAAGCAAAAACAAGACCTGTTTCAGGATCAGCTAGCTGTAATCCTAGACCCCACGGAATAAATGCAAAACATGTAAGTATAGCTACAAGACTGATTACTGGAGCCAGTAAATAAGATACTTTATCTGCATTTTTAGGTATAACAACTTCTTTAGAAAGCATTTTTAGTCCATCTGCAACCAATATTAAGATTCCAAACGGTCCTACTCTGTTTACAGCTACTCTGTCTCCAAGTCTAGCATTCCACTTCCGTTTAAACCATGACATAGAAAGAGCAACTAATGTTAATATTATTGTAGCCCAAAACACAGCACCTATAAAGCCAACTATAAACTCCCCTATAGGGCCTAGCTCTACACCCAAGATATTTGATATTGTATCAGTAAACGTCATCTGATACCCCTAAAAAGAGAATTATTAAAATGTTTATCAATCTTCATATTTGTCATATTCATATTTTTATCTATCCACCTCTCCAAATACTAGGTCTAAGCTACCTAATGTAGCAACCATGTCCGCAAGATATTCTCCTTCAGCCATTTCAGAAAATCCTGACAAATTACAAAACCCAGGGGCTCTTATTTTAAACCGATGGGGTTTATCACTTCCATCGCTAACTATATATATACCAAGTTCACCTTTAGCGCCTTCCACCGCTGTATAGTTTTCTGAGTTCTCAGGAGGTTCAACAGATCTAGGTACTTTACTTTGTATCTGTCTATCTTCTCCGTCCCAATCCTCTAAAATATCAATACATTGCTCAACTATACGTGCGCTTTGTTCTACCTCACCTAGTCGTACCATTACCCTAGACCAGTTATCACAGCCATCATATGTTACTACATCCCAGTCAAGCTGATCATAATACGAATATGGATCAACTTTCCTTACATCATAACCAATTCCACTACCTCTTAATACTGGTCCTGTACACCCATATTCTATAGCCTTTTCTGGTTCAAGGACTCCAGTATTTTTAGTTCTTTTATGGAATAGTTCATTACCATCTAGTAAGTCATAGAATTCATCTATTCTAGTAGGAAGTTCTTCTAGATAGTTTCTAACCTTAGAGAACCACTCTTCCCGAGGTTCGGGGATGTCAAATACGACACCTCCTAGACGTAGATAATTAAACATCATTCTTTGTCCTGTTAATTCCTCAAGTATTTCCTGTACCATTTCTCTGTCTTTAAATGCATACATAAAAACTACATTTAATTCTCCATAGGTATCTAAGGCAAAAGTACCAATAGATAACATATGGGCAGCTATTCTACAAAGCTCCATTGATAAAGTACGTATTACTTGAGCGTATTCTGGAACATCTATGTCTGCTAGGTCTTCTATACATCGTGCATATGCCATTTCATTTATTATTCCAGCACTGACATAGTCCCACCTATCAGGATAAGGCATTATTTGGTGTTTATATGTACATTTTTGACAGAGATATTCTTGACACCTATGAAGATATCCTATATCAGGATCTACATCAACTACTACTTCACCATCTAGTACTGTTTTAAGATGTAAAACCCCATGTGTAGCAGGATGATGTGGTCCAATATTTAGAAATATTGTATTTTGGTCTCCTTCCGTTTTTACCTCATATCTCTCCTCCACTGGGTTTTCATACTCTTCTAAAGCAGCATATTGAGGTTCATCAATATCGTAGTCTTCTCTTAGAGGATGTCCTCTCCAAGTTTCTGGTAAAAGAATACGTCTTAAGTCTGGGTGGTTCCGATAGTTTATACCCATAAGATCATAGGATTCACGTTCATGCCAGTTAGCTCCTTTAAATATATTTGATACAGTTTCCACTTCGGGGTTTTCTTTTGAAGTCATGGCTACGACATTGATTTCACTGAAATCCTCTTGATTGTCAGTTATTCTTCTAAGATGATATATACTTTCAAAACGGTCATTGTATTCAACACCTGATACAGAGGAAAGATGGTTGTATCCCTCATTTTTTAAAAAACTAACTAACTTGTCAGTTTTAGAAGGATTTGTGATTAATGCTGGAGCATTTTTATGGTTTTCTATACCAACTAACGCATCTGGAATTTCATCCTCTATTTTCTCTTTTAATTCTTCATGTCTTCTTTCTACTAGACTCATTTCTCAGTTGTAGGATTAATTTTTTCGTCTGGCTTTACATCTTTAGCTTCTGGCGACTTTGTGAATTTCATAACCATTGATTCTTTGTCTATATTTTCTTCGAAAAAGTCAACTAGTTCCTCTCTATCCCATTCTTGTAGCTCTTTTATCTCATAGGAATTAACAGTAACTGTAGAAGGATTACCCCTAGCTATTCTCTCTTGTAATTTCATAACACCATAAAGAAGAGCTTCAGGTCTTGGAGGGCATCCAGGTACATGTATATCTACTGGAGCAAAGGTTTCCATACCCTTAACTACATTATATCCCTCTTGGAATGGACCTCCAGATATTGTACAAGAACCCATTGAAACAACAAACTTAGGTTCAGGTATTTGTTCATATAATCTTTTTACTCTTGGAGCAAGTTTCACATTTATAGTACCAGGTACAACCATCAAGTCGGCCTGTCTTGGCGAATTTCTAAATACTCCAGCACCAAATCTATCCATATCATGTTTTATAGCTACTGTATGCATCATTTCAATTGAACAGCAAGCTATGCCAAACTGGAATGGAAACATAGAAGAAGCCCTAGCCCAATTCATAACAGTATCTATAGTTGTAGTCACTATAGGCAGATCACCAAACATATCCCGTAGTTTAGAATTCATCCGGGGTTCAATATCCCCATCTTCTACTCCATCCCTTGTCGGAGTGTTGCTTTTATCTAACATTATTAATCTATGTTTAGAATTCAATCCTTATTGAAGTTACTTTTTCACAGATCGAGTTATAATAATCCAAATATCCGCCATTTTCTGTATCTATATTTATTTCTATGACTGTTCCTAAATTCTTACATAAAATCATAGAAATCTAAATTTTTTGTGTTTAATAAATATTAGAGTCTGTAAAATCTCTAGGTTATGTAACTATAAAGTAAGGTGGAGTGTATCGCTACAGTTAATACTACTAATCATGTTGTGACATACTCTCTGCCCTAAAGGACAGAGCTTCTTACGGAGTCATCGACTCCTTACGGAAGCTCAAGAGTTTCACCATCACTCGTCAACTTACCAAGCAGAGGTTGAGTCAAGGCTACGGTGTCTACGGGCTGTGCCACATACACCATGTCAATTCACGGTCAGCCCCTACAGATTCCAGCGACTTTATCCCAAGTTTGGAATCTGTCC
>JAHENH010000041.1 GCA_018609935.1 Halobacteriales archaeon
CCAAGTGGAAATGAGTACCAATTAAAAGTAGATCATGTTATTCAACCCCCTATACCTGGTTATGAGACTGATGGGGGTGTTCTTGTTGATGGGATTCATCACGGACTTGTAGGTACTGGTTCTCCTTTGATGTCTATGGTTTATACATATGGGGCTTTCTGGGCTGTTGGAAATGTAATAGTGAATGGCGAAGTAAGAGACAAGAGAAAAGTGATGCATTTTATGACTACTGAAAATGTACGTGATAAAGACTATAGATTAGCTTTAGATGAAGAACTTCCCTTAAAAAAGGAAAATACAATAGGAAATCAATTACATCACACTCACGGAATAGTTTTACCTATAACTGCAACCGAGGAGGGCCCTATTCCTGAACCCGTAAAAACAGCTTTCAAACTTCCTAATGGAAATATGCAACCTTTCATCCATATAATGTTTGAAAAAGATGAATTAGTTAACCATCCATTTGGAAACAAATGGCCAAAGAGTTTCCAAGAACTGACTGATCTACATGAAAGATATCCTAAATCTCCATTAGCTTTGAGATAGATCATCCAACTAAAGAATATCAAAACATAAATGTAATAATAAAAATATGAAAAGAAGAAAGTTTTTAGCTCTTGGAGCATCGACTTTAGGAACAGCAAGTTTTGCGGGTTGTTTAGGTGGACAACAAACTCGACAACAAACTCAACAACAAAACCAACAAAAACAAGAACAGCAAACCCTAGAAAAAACTATAACAGCGACAGAATGGAAATTCGATCCTGAACAATTTACAGTTAAAAAAGGACGAAAGACAAGACTTATTTTTAAAAATAAGGGTTCTGTGTCTCATAATTTAGCTATAGGTAATTTTCCACTTGAGCAGAGAAACCTCGAAGAACAGGATAAAAATAGTCAAATAATGATTAAAACTGAGACTATAATTCCGGGAAAAAAAGATAGTATAACTGTGACCTTCTCTAAAACTGGTGAGTTCCCCTACTGGTGTGACGTTTCTGGCCACCGGGAAGCAGGTATGAAAGGAAAAATAATAGTTGAATAGACTTTTATATCACAGGAGATAAAACGATAAAAGCTGATTATATAGTAATAGCAACCGGCTCTAAACCTCACATCCCAGACATTTCAGGCGTTGATAAAATAAATTATATGACCAGTAACGAAGTTCTTAATAGTACAAAATTTTCAGATTCTGGTATAGCAGTAGGTTTTGGTTACATAAGAGTTGAATTAACTACCTATCTTACAAAAGTCGCAAATATGGATCTTACAGTCATAGATAGAAATAAAAGTCCATTTAAAAGCGCAGACCCCGAATTTGGGGAAAGACTATTAGACCTATATGAAAACGAATTTAATATAGACATTATAACAGGCGCAGATGCAAAGTAAGTTAAGTCTACTAATAAAGGAGTAAAAGTAGAATTTGACAAAAACCGAAAAAACAAACAAAAAAACCAGAACAATTATTCTTTTTCACAGGAAGGGAACCCGATATTTCTGATCTTAAATTAGAAAACACTAATATAGGCACTGGATCTGACTGGGTAAAAGATGCAATGCAAACAAAACTAGATCCAAAAATCTATGTAGTATGAGATGTAAATAGAAGATGAGAATTATTACATATAGCAAAAGGATGAGGAGGGGTAGTCAGAGTATTATTTCCAAGTATATTTTTTATTTATAATATTTAGACCTGGTTTGCTTATTTTTCCTTATTTTGATTTGAAACAGGATAGCCTAATTTACTGTATCTTTAACGTATTTATTGAAGAAATTACATTTGAGTGTATAGATATTTTTCTATATCTAAGAATACTTAGTGAAAAATCTAAAAACCTATTCTAATAATAGTGTATTAATAATAATAGAATTTTAAATACTAAATAAAATTTAATAAATATTTTATATATTAAATATAATTAATATATGATTAGATAATCATGTGTAATATAGGATAATATTTAAATATATTAAATTCTTATAGATTTTATGTCGGTAGAAGAAAAAAGGAGATCTTGGGAAGTTTTCACTACAGGAAAAAAATGCGAAAGATGTGGAGAAAAAGGAGTGTCAACTGTAGTATTTATGCATAAACCTCCTGAAAGAATCTGTAAAAAATGTTTTAAAAAAGCTAAAAATTCCAAAGAGGATATATTAGACGTGTTACCATCAATTTAATTATAGTTTTAATTAAAAATCAAGTGCTCAATTAAAATTTAACAACAATATAAATATAGGCAAAATAAATAAATTTATACTAATTCGTGAACCACAATGGGGTCAAGCCCCGAAACACTCTCTCTATCTTATCTGTGAAAAGTGTAAGAATTTAAGAATGTTACTAAAATTTAGGTCGTTAATGTTTAGAGTTAACAATATGGAGTTTCTAGAGTTGAATTAAAATTAGAATTGATGTACACCTAAAAATAGAGGAGGGAGAGATATTTATTATTTGTTGTTGATTAGGTTTTGTTTTTGTTTATGTGTTAGTTGTTTTATTTCATATTCACGAGATAATGCATTTGATTTAGACCTATATTTTTCTGAATACACCAGTTCTACAGGTGTTCTTCCCCTGGTATATTTTGAGGCATCTCCATTATTATGTTGTTTTATCCTACGTTCAAGATCTGTTGTATATCCAGTATAATATGAACAGTCATTACACTCTATTATGTAGACAATATGTTCAGACATTCTCTATCTCTTTATATTCGGGACAGGGCTAAAGGCTCCACCCTCAACGAACGAGCGTAGCGAGCGAAGTAGGGCAGGGTAGTTGACATAGTACATAGCTGATATATTGGCTAGTTCTATGTATTTTTTTGTATGTCAGTCATATTTGTATTTTAGGGATGTCTTTGTATTTTTTTGGTTAATTCTAAATGGATTAGATTATCTATTGTTTATTTGTTATGGTGTTTGAATGTGGAGAATGTGGATGCATAGTTGATAGAGGGAAAATAATCTCGGAATGTAGCCACAAAAGCTGTTGCTGTAATAAAATCCAAACAAATAAACCTGTGATACAAAATATACTATAACACAAAATAATACTAAGTCCTTAAAACAAACGAAAAGAATATGAATCTATATATTTCTAATTTCTATTTTTAATATTAGAGTTAAGGATCTATGAAGTTAATTGCAGTTGTACTTTTGTCAACTACTCCTATCTAACTCACCGTTGGTTCGTGGGGGAAGGGAGGGGCTTGTCAGTGAACTTTTCTTCTAACCCGTTACAGGGTAGTCGGTATAGTTGACGTTCAGATTCACCGTTCCTGACTTTAGGGCCAGTTGACCGTGGCTCTTCCTCCCATTACCTAAATTACCGACTACTATTTCTATTATTTATACTGTTACGTGTATTTTTTATGTATTAACTTATATAGAAATTATGGAGCGTTATTTTCTTGGAGGGATTATCCTGACAATCTTAATTGCATTTCTAATAGTTCTTTTTGTACCTAATGTAATATCTACGGTCCCTGGAGAAATAACGGAAGGACGTGCACAAATACAAGATGTAGACGTATCTGTAAACAAAGTTCCTGGAGAAACGGTAAATCTAAAAACTATAACTAGATTACGTCATAGAGGAGGTGTGTCAAAAAACTTGAGTGTAATGATACGAGCTACGAGTCTAAATGGAATCTTACAAACTACCAAGACAAAAGAAGTAAAAGAAATACAAGGAGACAGAGAAATAAAAGTAATTAATAATATAAGTGTAAAAAGAGAAGGAGGTTACCGTATAGACGCTATACTTTACAAACAAGGGGAAAGAATAGATATAGAACCAAAAAGAGTAGATGGAGTTGGAAGATTAAATCCCAATTTTGCTACATCTACTGTAGATTTCCATAGATTTCAAAATCACCCTCCAATAGAGTACTCCATAGATCAAGTTAGCGGAAAAACAGTAAATCTCAAGGTTACAACATATCTTACAAATAAAGGTAATGAGACTAGAGATTTGGAATTAGTGTTGAAAGCAAGACAGTCTGACTCTAATATATTAGCTGATGAAAAAAGAATACAGATAGGTACATTAAACAGAGGAAAAACAGCAAAGCCTACTACTACTTTAGAGGTTGTTGACGGTTATAATTATTATTTAGATGCAGTTTTATGGAATGGAAATTCGATAATAGCGGAAGAAAGAAGTGTAGCTAACTTAAATCCAACTGAAACTATAAAAGCAAATGAAACAGTTAGAGAAGTAGGTATAGAAGTAAGTGATTTTGAACAGACAACGGATGAAAGAGAAAGATTACAGCAAACTCAACAATTATCCGGACAGCAAGAACAACCTGGATTTGGAGTTGGAGCTACAATAATGGCTATATTTATATTAATAGTAAGTATAATAGCTCGAAAAAATGAGTGAAAAAGAAACCAGTAAAAACCAGAAAGAAGAAACAGACGGAATAGGTGTAGGGTTTTTAAGGAAAGGAGTTTTGATAGGTAGTCTTTTTGTTCTTGCGCTTGTGGGTATATGGTCTGTTATACAGATTTATGTAAATATTAGTTCTGCTATAGAATTGTGGATATCTGATGAGTACGTAGATATTTTTCAAGCAGGTTTCAATTTAGTAATACTTTTACTTATAAGTATATGTATAGTAAGGTTATTAAGAAGATATGAAGTTAACTTATAACTTTAAAAAGATTCATGTTAAACTATTTTTCTAAATGGCAAAACAACCTTAATTATCTAAAATCAATAGAAAGAATACAGATTTAAGATATATTTCTAAGATGTAATTCCTAATATTAGTGTTAACATTCTGTGAAGCTAATAGAAGTTGTACTTTTAGAGGATTCGGAGATCTGAACTTGTATATTTAGAACTGGTTCTTTGTGTTTATATCCTATATTTAGTTTTTTAGAGGTTATAGGTTTATTGGAGTTATTATAAATTTTAATAGTATTAGTTGCTTTTATTAGGGATAATTATTTATTTATTATGTATGTAGTTGAAGATATGGATTTTAACACAAAGGTTTTTAAAGCGTATTTAGATTATTTCTTACCACGGGATGTAGTTGGCCCTGTACTTATTGTGTTCTCGTTGGAGGGTGTTATTGATGGTGTTTTTTCCCTATATGTTCCAGAAGGATATGCTACAATAGGTTGGGGACTTGTTTTCATATTATCTCTTATTATAGTTGGATATTGGGGGAGTGTAGATGAACCAGCCCTAGAAGAACTTGAAGACAAACTCGATGAAATACAAGACTAAATACAAACAAACCCTAAATAACCAATCAATATATAAAAAATCTTCATAAAAAACAGAATAGACCACATACCTCACTAAACCCCCCATACAATATACAGAAACTGATAGCACAGACTAAATATTTCTGAATTTTGTGGCTCAATTAGAAATAATTGTGGATATTTATTGAGCTAAATCAATTCTTAATTAAGTCTAAATAGGTCTAGAGTATAGATATTGAGATAAATTATTATTTAAAATATTTCTATTAGATAATTAATATACGGTTATAGATTTTTTATGCTTGATTTCTTCAAATTTTTCTTCAAATTTTGGTGTTATTTGGTCTAAACTATTGAGATCTATATCTTCTGACATAGAATAAGAAATAGGAAACATCAAAATAAAACATAGTTAATAAATAAACAATTAAATAAATAGGTAATAACGAGATGTGAGTTAGAATATAGGATGGTGTAGGTAATTAACTGTATCACTTCAGGAAGATCTTATAGATGAAATAGAGGAACAACTAGAATATGGGAGGGGATAGTAGGTATGAATCGATCCGAGAAGCTATACAGCAAAGACTAGAAAAACAGAAAAGTAAAAACTAAAAAAATTTCGAATGGTTGAGTTTAAAACAAAACACAAAGTCTTAATTGAAGACTCAAGAGATATGGGTGGTGTGGATGATGGGTCTGTAGACCTTGTTGTCACTTCTCCTCCTTATCCAATGATAGAGATGTGGGATAGACAGTTCGGAGAACTAAACCCAGAAATAAAGGATGCCTTAGAGCGTGAGGATGGTGATAGAGCTTTTGATATGATGCATCAAGAACTAAAAAAGGTTTGGAGCAATATCTATAGAGTATTAAAAAGTGGGGGTATTGCTTGTATTAATATTGGGGATGCTACACGAAAACTAGATACTACTTTTCAGTTGTATCCCAATCATTCTCGCATAATTGAATGTTTCAGAGATCTAGGCTTTGAGTCTTTGCCTGTAATTCTTTGGAGAAAGCCAACTAATAGTCCTACCAAGTTCATGGGTAGTGGAACCATACCACCAAACGCATATGTAACCTTAGAACATGAATATATACTGATTTTCCGTAAGGATGGTAAACGTAGATTCAATGACTCAAGTCAGAGATATAAAAGCAGTTACTTTTGGGAAGAACGCAACCAATGGTTCTCAGATCTGTGGATGAACATAACAGGAACACTACAGGAGTTAGAACATGAAAAACTTAGGGAGCGTACCGCTGCATATCCATTTGAGTTGGCATACAGGTTGATACAGATGTATAGTGTATACAAAGATACAGTATTAGATCCATTTCTTGGTACTGGAACTACAACTCTTGCGTCCATGATTTCTGGAAGGGATTCTATTGGGATAGAGATAG
>JAHENH010000042.1 GCA_018609935.1 Halobacteriales archaeon
CCCACTCAAATCCACACAACATATTTTATATAATACCCCATATAATATTATATATAATATAGAATATAAAAAACCCCGGGGGTAAATATAACATTTAATAACCCCGGGGCTTAAATAATTTAGTTATCTATATAAGAGAACTAGTCTTTTATGCTACTGATCTAGTTACCATTTTTAAAAAGATCTCTCATTACAATGTACATTAGAATAAAGACCATTATAATTCCTATTAGAGAAAATGCTACTATAGATGCTTCATCATATCCAAACATCATAAGGAGCATCCCTATTATCATGAGTGTTAGAAGTATCAAGTATTTCATTATATCTTTTTTATGATATGAGACAGTGCACTGACCATTGGTATGTAGAAGAGATATTCAAAAAATCCTCCTTCAATAAATATTATAAAAAACAGTGTACCGTGAATAGATGACATACATTTGTGACATCCCCACAGAGGTTTCTCTAACCACCAAGGGATCCTCTCTCCTATCCATCTCATAATATTCCCCAGTCCTTTGATATTATAGGATCCATTAATACCTACTATTTCAAGTGCGTTTACTATTCCAAATATTAAAAGGTCTATCATAATTTTCGATTTTAATTAACAAAGCTTTTCCCACCTCTTTCAAAAACACCTACCCTTTCCAAATGCAAAAATTAACATCTTTCAAGATGTTAGCTTTGCTGTTCTTAATTAAGCTTAATGCTTTTGAAAAAAGCTATAAGCAAAGGTAACACTTTTTTATCGATTTTACAACAAATTTTTTTAAAAAATTTTTATAATTTTTAGTCACATTATATGATCATATTTATTATATTTGTAAAAAATCATTAAATGGAGACATCTAAAAGGATTTCTATATCAACTTCTAGAAAGTCTCTTTTTCGTCAGTATCTAGAGATCATGGGTCCTTTTCACAATATTACATCTAGGGAATGTGATCTCTTAGCACAACTTATGTATTATAATGATAAATATGGAGAGTATCCTCCTAAGTTGAGGAGTAAAGCTATATTTGATTATGATACAAAGAATGAGATAAAGGAAGAACTAGGAATAACGACCATACAGTTCAACAATCTCTTAAAGATACTCAGGAAAAAAGGGGCTGTTAAGGGAGAGAATATTAGTGAAGAGTTTATGATCTATCCTGAAGATACAACAAATATTATTTTTACTTTTAATATAGATAGCGATGCGTAATTTTAAGTGTGAAAATTGCAATAAGGATATAGTTCTTAGTACTTATAATCTAAGGATAAATGTGGGAGGTGTAGATCACAATGAGAAGTGTCCCGATTGTGGGAACAAACTTGTTTTTATAGATGTTAAAAGAGAGGGTGAAGTTGGATCAAATATAGTTAAACCTCTAAAAGATAGATCTAAGAAGTTTTGGGAGAGAAAAAAATACTAAATAAAAAGATCTATAGGATCATAAAGGATGTTTCTCTTAGAACAGGAATTCCTTATGATGTTGTAGATAGAGCATGGAGGGCTCAGTTCGAGTGTGCTAGAAAGTATATGGAGGAAGGTGTTAAAGGAGACCCCTCTACTTTTTATAACATTCGTTTTAAATACTTGGGGCTTCTTTATGCAAATCCTAGAAAAGTTTTAAAAATTCATGAAAATGGTAACGGACGAAGGTCTAATAAGAACAAAGAGAGTGATAATGATAGAGGAGGATAGTGATCCTATCAAAGGACAGATACTATCACAGGATGATGAAAAGATATGTATAGATTTTCCTCACAGTAGTGAAGATGCCTATGAAATAAAGTGGTCAGAACTTGAAAATGTGTATACAAAGGATGAGCATGGTGCTATTCAATATATATTGGATAATTATGTAGGAGAGGAGGATAATTCGACTATAAAGCTTATAGATTATAGTACACATATTGGAAATATAGGTGATATAGAAGATGCTAATGAATCATTTAAATATACTATTAGTGAAGATGTGACAAAGATCAAACATCCAGATGGAGAGAGTATTTATGTGACAGAAAAATTTGATGAACTCTTCAATTCGTGGAATGAATATCTTTACAAGAACAATCTTGGTATATAATGGAAGATAATTATTACTATAGTATAATAGATGGTTTGAAGATAAGGGACTGTCTAAAACCTTATAGATTAGATGAGGTAGGAGAGACCCATGAGGAGTACAAGCTTAGAATGAAACTTACAAAAAAGCTTGAGAAGGACATACAAAAGTCTAGGGGAGGTAAGTTGATATGGGATTCCTCAAAATTGGGGATGATCACACAAGAGAAAGTGCTTAAACTTTTAGAACATCAAAATAGAGATAAATATGGAACCAATAGATAAGATAGTACTGTATCCCAGGAAAATAGCTGTAGAAGCAGAAAAGGAGCAAACAACAGATGGTGGTATTATTGTACCAGTTGTAGAGGAGAGTGAAAAGGAGAAACAGAAGAAAGGTTATCACACAGTGAATAGATTTCAGGTAAAGAAGTTGTCCAAAGATGTAAAAGACAATTATGGTCTAAGTGAAGGAGACTATGTTTATCTTACATCTAGGGGAGCTATGCCTGATAAGGTATATGTAGGAGATATTTATTACTGTATATATGACATTTCTCAGGTAGTTGCTCATATATCTGAAAAGGATAAAGAGGAATTGGAAAACAAGGATAAGTCTGAAATAGTTAAGGAGTAATAATGGAAAGTCCCCTGAACAACTTTAATGAATCCAATAATTTCTGGGAATCCAATCCTCAGTTCAAGGTATTGCCCCCTTTTAGTGACTTCTATAAAAAGAATAGATCAAAGAAGAAGTCCTCTACTGTAATGTGGGCAGTAGCTTTTGCTAAGGATCCGGATTCCCTTTTGTTCAGGGCTCCTCTTGAAGATAGAATAGAAGGTCTTAATAACAATTTTCTAAAAGGAACTGGAATAGATCTGAATGATTATAAACATCTGTTAGATGCATATGAGGATGTTTGTCTTACATATGCAGAAAAGTCCCTTTCTAAGTTCTATGATAAGCTAAAGGAAAGGGATGATTTCTTAGCAAATCAGAAATATTCCTTTACTCCTGTTAGTGAAAAATCTTCTAAGACACAGGCTGAAGTTCTAGATGGTATGATAGCACAGACATCTGGTCTTTATAAGAAGTATAAGGATATTTTAAATTCTCTTGAAGAGGAGTCTTCTAAAGAAAAAGGAAGAGGTGGTCATAAAGCTTCTATGTCAGACTCTGGTGAAATATAAATAAAGATGGAAGACGAATATGAAGTATACGAATATGAGGAAGGGATGGAAGATGCCTTTTGTTCTATGGATGAAGAGGGTAATATCCACTCTATCTCATATATAAAAACTCCTGAATGTTATATGCCCTGTATAGATACAATAGCAGGATTTTTTCCTATTATGGAGGGGATGAAAATAGCAGATGATGGAGTAAGTAAATTTGTAGTGGAGGAATAGTGATAAGTAAAGTTCCCATAAATAGAAATAACTTCCTAATAGAGGAAATCCCTCGTCTTAATCCCATCACTCAATATTATGAAAGATTTCAGTGGTGGAAGGAGCAAAAGAGAAAGTGTATAGAAGGTGATTGGTGTTCAGGTGTTTGGATACCAGGGAGACTATACTTCTATATTAATTTTTGGAGTATAGAAATTGGTGGAAGAGGTATTGACACTCCCTTATTAAGAGATATAGAATGGGAAAAATCTCTTATAGTAGAGGAAGCAAGGAGATTTTCTGGATTTGAGGAGGATCATAAGAACACCTGTCATGAAGCTGCAAATTCCAAGCTATCTCATGATCAGATCGTAGATAGATATTGTAAGGATCCCACTGGAGAGTACGTTATAGATAAACTTTATTATAATATATTTACCCCAGATGGAGAGGTAAAGAATTATATACCTCCTCAGGATTATCTTAGAATGGTGCATGAAGGTAATCTGGGTAAACCTGTTTATAATAATGAAGCTAAGAATGTAATAGAAATAGGAGCAAGGGGATTTGGGAAATCTTTCTTTTCAGCAGGAGCTATAGTCGGTCATAATTTTTTATTTGATGGAGCTACGGATTATGATGATTATCTAAAAAAAGCTCAAGAGGGGAGATTTATGAACTCAGAGACAATGGTAGGGGCAATAGATGCCAAATATTCTTCTAAAGCCCTTAACATGTTTAAACTAGGATATGATAGACTCCCCGGGGGTATTGAATATATGGGTGAATACTACCCCTCCCCTATTTCAAAACACTTTGAGGGTTCACTAGCTGCTTCAAAGGGAATAGAAGCTAAACACGATGTGAAAGTGGGGAATAACTGGATAACAAAGGGCTCTCGTTCTAAATTGCATCATAGAACATTTAGAGATAATCCTTTTGCAGCAGCTGGTATGAGACCTTCTATTATATTACTGGACGAAGTAGGTTTTATGGATAATCTTACAGTATCTATGGGACCTCTTAAGGACTGTACTGAAGTATCAATGATAAAATTTGGTACGATTTATATGACAGGTACAGGAGGTAATATGGAAGGTGGAGCTACACAAGAGGCTCAAGAAGTGTTTTATAATCCTGAAGCCTATGATTGTATAACCTTTGAAGATCATTGGGAGAACAGGGGTAAAATAGGACTGTTTGTTCCAGTTCACTATACACTGGATCAATTCAGGGATAAAGATGGTAATCTGAACTATGATGAAGCTGATAAAAAGGTACAAGAAGAAAGGAAAGAAGTAAGGAAGAAAAATAAACAGGCTTATTCATCAGAACTTCAGAACAGACCCACTCAACCTTCTGAAGCATTTCTTGTAACAGGAGAAAATAGTTTCCCCACAGCAGAATTAAAACAACAACTCGGGGAAGTAGAAGCAAATCCCAAAAAATACAGGGATTCTAACTTTGTAGGGGATATATACATTAACAATGATGGAGTTGTTTATTGGCAAGAGGATAGAAGTCTAAGTCCTGTAAGAGAATTTCCTATAAAGGATAATAAGAATAAGGAGGGAGCTATTGAACTCTTTCAAAAACCCAAAAAGGATAAGGAAGGCAATATAGTTCCCAATAGATATATAGCTGGGGCAGATATTTATGTTGATGATGAGGCTGAAACAAAGTCCTTGGGGTCCATCTTTATAATGGATCTGTATACAGAGAGATTAGTAGCTGAATATACAGGTAGACCGAATACTTCAGATAAGTTCTTTGAGAGATGTTATAGACTTCTTAGGTATTATAATGCTACCTGTAACTATGAGAATATTGATAAGGGAATGTTCTCCTACTTTAGAAATAAGGGGGCTCTTCATCTTCTTTCTGATACACTGGAAGTTCTTCTTGAAACAGATATGGTAAAACCTCAAACAGGTAACAAGAAGAAAGGAACCCATCCTACTGCTTATATTAACAAATGGGCTAGACATCTCTATAGAGAATGGCTTATGAAACAGGCTGTTAATTATCCTGAAGGTGTTACAAATGCAAGAACACTTCAATCAGAAGGACTTATTAAGGAAACTATTATGTATAATGAACAGGGTAACTTTGATAGAGTATCAGCTATAGGAATGCTTATGTTACTCAAGGAAGATAGAGCTGTTTTTAATGTATCAGAAGAAAGAGAGAGAATTACTACCAAAGCAGATGATTCTTTTTTCACTCGTAACTACGATGAAAAGGGAGATGTGGACCAGAAAATACTAGAAAGATTTAGAGAAAGGTATCAGATAGGGTCATAAATTTTGATCCTTTAGATCACAAAAAAGTCCGCTATAAGCTTCTGTTATAGTTTTTCATTTGTTATATTAATAGGTTAAATTTAGATCATGGCATATAATAACTATTCGTTTCCAAGACAGAAACTCCCCACATCAAAGAAGACAAAGAAATGGGGTAAAGAAAATGTAGATGCTGGGGAAGATATGGCCCTATATGGAGATGAGGGTCTAAGACAGTCCTTTTATAATAAAAAGATCAACTATAATCTTTATAGTGACATTCTGGATCAATCTGATGTAGAGAATGTAGTAAATCCTCACGGTATCAAGAACTTCTCTGCTCCTGCTAAAATGCAGAATTATCCTATAGCCAACCCCAAGAGCCAACAGTTGCTTGGGGAAGAGATGAAAAGGAATTTTGAGTTTACAGTGAGAATTACTAACGAGGACGCTATTTCTCAAAAGGAAGAAGAAAAGAGTAATCAGTTAAAAAGGGCTATAATAGAAGAGGTCAAGAATGAAGATAACAATGAGGAAGAGATAAAAAAGAGACTTAGGGACCTAAAGAAATACTTTGACCTTAAATATCAGGATGCAAGAGAGAGAAGAGCCACCCATATACTAAAATATTTAAGCAAAACACTCGATCTGGAAAAGATATTTAATGATGGATTCAAGGATGCCCTAATAGCAGGAGAAGAGATCTATCAATGTGATATAATAGCAGGGGAACCTGTTATGAAAAGGATAAACCCCCTAAATATTTACACTATAAGATCAGGGGAATCCAATAGAATAGAAGATTCAGATATTATTATTATAAATAGTTATATGGCTCCGGGAATGGTAATAGATGAATACCATGAGGAGCTTACTTCTAAGGAGATAGATCAAATAGAAGAAGGTCATATTTCAGGAAGTGGTAACTCGGGACTAGATATAGGAGAGCAATATGGGAACATCATGCTCGATGATGTTATAGATACCTCAAGATTTCATGCAGGAGAAAATTTTGGGGATTCTATAGATGAACAGGGAAATATCAGGGTATTGAAAGTTTATTGGAGATCTCTTCGTAAAATAAAGAAACTCAAGTATTTTGATAAGTTCGGAGATCCTCAGTATGAAATAGTGGATGAATACTATAAACCCCACGAAGAGTTAGGAGAATCTATAGAGGCTACTTATTGGGTGAACGAATGGTGGGAAGGACATAAGATAGGAGGTGGACAAGAAGGAAATGAGGGAATATATGTAAAAATACAACCAAGACCCATTCAATTTAGAAAAGTAGAAAATCCCTCTTATTGTCATCCTGGTATTGTTGGAACTGCTTATAATACAAATACCAATAAGGCAATATCCTTAATGGATAGAATGAAACCCTATCAGTATCTTTACAATGTACTGATGTACAGAACTGAACTTGCCTTTGCTAAGTCTCATGGGAAGATAATGAGACTTCCTCTACATGAAATACCAGAGAATTGGGAGATCGACAAATGGCTTAATTATGCCTATTCAATGAATCTCGCACCTGTTGATCTGTTTAGAGAGGGGAATAAAGGATCTTCACAAGGTAAGCTTGCTGGTCATATGAACCAGAATGATCACATTATTGATATGGAAATGGGGAATTATATCCAACAGCATCTTTCTATGTTGGAATATATAGAACAACAGATGGGGGTTATAGCAGGTATTTCTCAACAAAGACAAGGTCAAATATCCCCCAGAGAAGCTGTTGGTAATGCTCAACAAGCAATAGTTCAATCCTCTCATACTACCGAATATTATTTCAAAGAACATGAGGGTACTAGACTTAGAGCTTTAGAATGCTTACTTGAAACAGCAAAGCATGCTTGGAGAGGTCAAAGTAAAAAGATACAATATGTATTGGACGATATGTCCACTGAACTCTTTGAAATAGATGGAGATGAATTGATAGAGCAGGAGTTTGGTATTTATATCTCTGATTCTAAAAGAGATGATGAACTTATTCAAAATCTTAAAGAACTTGCTCATGCAGGTGTTCAAAACGATAAATTGGACTTCTCTCAATTAATGGATATCTATACCACAGAATCCATTGCTACTATAAAAGACAAGATCGAGGATGCTGAGGAAGAAAACAAAGAAGAAAGACAACAGAATCTCAAACAGAAAAAAGAAGAGATACAGAAGGAAAAAGATCTTGAACAGAGAAATAAAATGATGGACTTCAAGATGGACAAGTACAAAGAAGATCTTGAAGCAGCTGTTGACAGAGAAAAGATGGTAAATGATAGATATATTGCTCTTATTAAAGAAAATAATAATGCAAGCAATGAAGACCTAAAAAATCTTGAAGACTCTAATCAGAAATTAGAGGAACTTAGGCAGAAGAAAGAAGAGATGGAGCAAGATATGCAGGTCAAACAAAGAGAACTTGATCTGGAAGAAGAACAAAACGATATAGAGAAGAAAAAAGTAGAAGCACAGAAAGCATCTAACAATAAGAATTAGTTATAATAATACTAGAAAATCTACTGTTTAGATAGTAACCACTGTTGTAATGCTTAATAATTGTTGTTATAATTGTTGTCAATAAATTTACTAATATATGTCAGAAGAAACGAATCCCTTTGGTAACTTATCAATGAACGACCTCCAGAATGAAGTTGTCACTATAGGAGAAGACGGCTCTATTAAAGAGGATACTAGTGGTACTGAAGAGGAAGAAACTCAAGAAGACGAAGATAAAATAGACATAAGCAAATTCGTTACAGAAGAAACAGAAGAGAAAGAAGAAACGGAAGAAGGATCAGAAGAAGAAGGTCTTAAAAAAGAATTAGACGAATTTAAAGAAGCAGATGCTGAAGGTTCTACTGAAGAATCTAGTGAAGAGGACTCTACAGAAGAATCTACAGAGGAGTCTTCTACCGAAGAATCTCCTTATAATAAATTGGCTAATGCACTCAGAGATGAAGGAGTGCTTTCTGATATAGATGAAGAGAAACTTAAAGAGATCAAGGATGCTCGTTCTTTTGTTGATACAGTTAGCGAGCAAATAGAAAAAAGTAAGAATAACTATATTGAATCTCTTGATAGCGATCTTCAAGAAGTAGCTGATGCTATTGAAAAGGGAGTACCCCTGGATGAGTATTCTAGAAAGAAGCATGAAGAAAAGGAATACTCCAACATAGACACTGAAAAACTTAAAGAAGATGAAGATCTCCAGAAAAAGGTCTTGAAAGAAGATCTTACTTCAAGAGGATACTCTGAAGAAAGAGCAGATAAATTTATAGAAAAATTTGAAGATACAGGAGATCTCGAAGAAGAAGCACTTACCTCACTTGATACTATTAAGGAGGAAAAGCAAAAAGAAATAGAAGAGCTTAAGAAAAAACAGGAACAGGAGCGGGAAAGAATAATGGAGGAGAATAAGAAGTACATGGAAAAACTCAAAGAGAACGTGTACAATAAAGATGAGATCGTTCCTGGTCTTGAAGCAAATGAAACCATTAAGAATAAAGTATTTGAATCTATGACCACTCCGGTGGACAAAGATTCTCAAGGAAATCCTTTGGACACTGTAATGAAATCTTGGATGGAAGATCCTGATTATGCTGTTAAACTTCATTATCTTCATAATATTACAAATGGATTTAAAGATTTCTCAAAGATCATGAATACTGCTAAATCTGATGCAGTAAAAGATCTTGAAAAGACAGTATCTAAAGGACAGTCAGGTAAGACAGGAAAACCAGCTAGTACTAAGTCCAGTTCTAAAACAAAAGAGAACTGGCAGAAAGTACTCAGTAGATTTGGAGACTAAAATATTTAAAAACTTAAAATTAGATAACTATGGCAACTAAGATCAGTCCCCTTCAAATGACCGATGCAAAGGCATGGCAAGGGCTAACTACAGAAAATCACCTTGGGGCTATTTGGAGACAAGAGCCTCAAAAGGTGTCTAAAATGATAACACAGATCCAGCAAGTGAACTTTGGTAACAATATTGATTCCTTGTTGAATAGGTTCCCCACAAAAAGGACTGAAGATGACAGACCTTATGAATGGGAGCTTGTTTCTCAAGGAGTGAATAACATTCCCTTGGTGGAAGCACGTATTAATGGTAGTACTGTAACAGCAGGAGATAGACCGGGTAAAAATCACACTGAATTTGAACTTGTCTTTGCTAAAAGATGGTTCTCCGATGTGAATCGGATCGTAGGTGAGAAAAACGAGATATATCCGATCCAGATCGTTGATGATCCTGTACAGGAAGGAACGAATTGGGTCTATCGTTGTAAACTTATGACAGGTGATCCTGCACTTTCTATTCCTGTTGAAGAAGTACAACCTGGTAAGCTTTTCTCTAAAGAGTACTCTCCTGTTGAGAGAACACTTTCTAAGAAAGGTGGTGAAGTTCATTTCAAGAGTAACATTACTCTCAGGAATGAATTTTCTCAGATCCGTCTTGAGCATACCACTCCGGGTAATATGCTTTCCAAGAAAATGGGAACTGTTATTGCGGATGAAAAAGGTAATTATCATAAGCTGTGGACCAGGTATGAGGACTATATGTTCGATAAGGAATTCCGAGATGAGAAGAATCGTCTCCTCATGTTCGGTACTTCTAATAAGAAACCTGATGGTACTTATGGGAATCAAGGTAAATCAGGATATGAACTGGTAGAAGGAGCAGGTATTCGTGAGCAGTTTGAAGCCTCTAATACTTCCTTTTATAACACTTTCTCTATCAGAGAACTTACCAACAGACTTGTTGATATTTCTGAAGGTAAGGTAGATGGAGACCAGCGTGAATATGTTCTTAGAACTGGTGAAAGAGGTGCTATTCAATTCCATGAAGCCCTTGAGGAATTTTCTCAACTCTTTACTCCTGCTAGAAATAATGACAGGATCTATAAGAAGGGGAAAGGTGATATTTCTCAAATGGAATATGGATATGGTGGACAATTTGTTGAATACTATGGTCCCAATGGCATTAAAGTGAATCTTTCAGTGGATTCTATGTACGATGATCGTACAAGGAATAAACTTCCCCATCCAAATGGTGGTCCAGCAGAATCCTATCGTTACGATCTCTTTGACATTGGTACTACTGATGGTGAACCCAATATTCAACATATTGCTCCGCCTGATAACGAGATCTATGGCTATCAAGCTGGACTGAGAGATCCTTTCTCTCCTAATGGTGAGTATTCTCAAATGTCCACTTCTGTTGATGGTTATACGATGCATAGAATGTATATTGGAGGTGCAATGGTGAAGGATCCTTCTAAAACAGCTTCCTTCATTCCTTCTATACTTTCTTCCTAAAAGCTAATATTTTAATATTATGGCAGAAACAAAGAGTAAACCGAAATGTCCTCTTATTGATAAGAAGGTCAAAGTTTATCCGATAAAAAGAGCATCAGGTCTTGTACCAGATCCTGAACATGAAGCCTCTTTTTTGTTCGGAACTTCAACGGTTAAATATACAGTACCTATGACAAGGACAGGTAGTCTTGTCAATCCTCTAACAGCTGAGGAAAAAAGGTACTTTGAGGAGGTTGATGACCAATTGGACTTTAAAGAGGGAGATCTTTCTATTCCCTCTGAAAGTATACGGGTCAATGGGTCAGATGATAATTATTGGCTTGGATTTACAGTAGAACTTGATAAAAATATTAGGATATTGGATCTTAATGAACCAATGGACTATATTATTTATAAAGTTCTTATTGCCAATAAAGATCATATTGCTCCTTCATGGGAGGAGAGAAATGATAAAGCAACTTTTAAGTATGCTCTTGTAGAAGAAGGAGAAGAGCAGAAAGCTCAGGCTACAGTTGCTAATAAGAAAAGAGAGGCTTATAAGCAATTCGGTAAAATGGAAAGTTCTCCTGATGAAATGCTTAAGTTTCTCAAGGTCTATGGAAAGAAAGTCTCTGAAAATTCAACTAGGGAATTTCTTGAAGGAGAGGTTAGTAAGGTCATAGAGGAAGACATTGATGGATTCTTGGATATTGTCAATGATCCTCATTATGACACAAAACTTCTCATTACCAATGGACTTGAAGTAGGAGCTTTGATCAAAGAAAGAAGCACCTATTCACTTCCTGGTGGAGAAGTAATTGGAAAATCTCTTCAAGAAACCATAGACTATCTTGAAGACAATAAGAATCAAGATGTTCGACTTGAAATAGAACATCGTATAGAGAAGTCCAAGTAGTGACAGCAAATGAGATGGCATATGAATTCAAAGTTGGTTATGATTCCATAGCCAACTTTGATTCTGAGCCTTATAACGATAAAGAGGTCTCTCACTTTTTAACAAAGTCCCAAGAGAGATTCATCAAGAGTCGTTATGATAATATGAGAAATATCACTAGGGATGGATTTGATGAGACGGAGAGAAGAAAGAACGAATTAGATGAATTAATAAGGGGTCCAAGAGATAAAGGAGGAACTCTACTTACATCAAAAGCAA
>JAHENH010000043.1 GCA_018609935.1 Halobacteriales archaeon
GAGGTATTTAATTACTTGGCCTGATGAAGTAGAAAAAGCTGGTTATGATATAGATATACCTAGTGAATTGGAGGATATTCATTATACGAGTATTCCGGCTCAAGATGAAAGTAAGCTAAAAAAGCTTAAAGAGCTTGGACAGGTTTTTCCTGAAGAGGTATGTCTTGAATTTACTGTTTCAGGGGATGCAGAAGACTGTATTGAAAAAATAGAAGAATACGAAAAGTTAGGGGTTGATGATATTATACTTTATAATTTTAGTGAGGATCTTGATGGAAGTTTGGAGGTATATTCGGAAAAAATTGTACCTTATTTCCAAGACTATTAGATATTATCTATATTTCTAGATATAAGTGTATTTAACAAGCCAAAATAGATGGTTTAATTCTAATTTCATATATGTATTAGATTCCTTCATTATCTGTTGTTTCTAAGTTTTGATAGAGTGTTTTAGTGGATACATATAGTACCCAGATCCGTAAATCAACCTGTATAAGGTCTTTTAGATCAGGTTGAACACCCGTTTTATAAATTATTATAGTGGATAGAGTTATAATATAGAGATAGTTTGTTTTACTAAAAATATTTTTTTAGGTTACATTATCATTATTTAATAAAAATTTTTATACTTTATATGATAGATGTAAGACATATAATAAATAGAATACAAGGATTGAAATACTATCTAGAATATATAATAAGTTCGATGTCAACAATAGATGAGTATATAGAATATATAAATAAAAATAATAAACTTAGAAAAAAATTAGCTAGGACAGATATAGATATAAAACCCTAAAAATATATTATTGAGAATGTCATCAAATAAATCAGTTAATACATACAAAATAAAGGAAGAGAAAGAAAAAGAAAAACCTAGTATAGATGATTCTAACCTAGAGGACAAAGTGACATTTCGGATTCCTAACCAGCTAAAAGCAAAGTTGGAAAAATCTATGAAAAAAGGTGAATTCGAAACCAAAAGCCAGCTAATTAGGACAGCATTAAAAGAATTTTACCAAAAAACTAATTAATTAATTCAAAAAATTGTAAAATAAATATATTAGTGTCTAATAAGACATTTACGAATGCTGTTATTGGTGGTATTGTTTCAATTATATTAGGATTTATACCTTTCTAACCAATACTTGGAGGAGGTGTTGCAGGATATTTAGAAAAAAATAATAGTAATGGAATAAAAATAGGGGCGATATTAGGACTAATAGAATCGATACTCATGGTGGTATTTCTATTTTTTTATCATTAATGTCTACACAATTTATAGGTATACAATTTGGAGGTCTAGGTCTAATCCTATTTTTGGTTTTATAGGTATAATTTCAACACTATACACAGTATGTCTAAGTACTATTGGAGGATATCTTGGTGTTTATATATACAAACAAAAGTAAAAATTTTAAAATATTCATCTAAAAAAATTACAGAAGTTACCTATTAATTATATTTGTAATTATATCAATAATAATATTAGGATATAGCTTCTTATTAACTAGAATTCTTTTTGGATTCATAATAATTAAGTATGATATCAACTATGATATTTTTATATCTTTTCTGGAGATTAGTACCCCGACATGGAAAAATCACAGAAAAAAATAAATTACAAACAATATCTAGACAACTATATTATCATCTTGGTGAAACTGACGGTTTAGAAGATAATTTGTTAAAAATATAGAAATCCTTTTATGTAGAATTATAAAACAAAAATAGGATATAAGTCTAAGAAAAAAATTTGTGTAGGCTATATATTTTTAGGTTGTTATTGTTTGTTGTTTTATATCTGTATGGTCTATAGTCCATCCACAGCTTTAACATTTTTTTAGTTCCAATCAAAACGGCAACCCCACTTTTTACAGGGTCCATTTTTAGGCAGATCAACAGCTTTCATAATATTGTATAATAAAAGATTTAGTAAGAAAATATTTTTATATCTAAACATATATCTAAAAAATACTATAATATATAAAAAATAAAATATAATAAAACATATATTAAAAATATTTTGTATAGTTATCAAATTTAGGTGTCTTTATTAAAAAATTTCTATGTAGTAAGATAATAAATTACTAAAGTTTTAAAAAACTTACAGAAAAAATCTATAAAAGATAAAATAATAAATAAATATATGGATTGGAAAAAAATCCTAATGATTGCAGGAGACTATACTGAGGACTATGAACTAATGGTGCCTTTTCAAGCTTTAAAGATGATTGGACATAAAGTCGATGTTGTATGTCCAGAAAAAAATAAAGGAGAAAAAATAAAAACTGTAATACATGATCCAAGAGATGACCAAACATACATTGAATCCCGTGGACATGACTTTAAATTAAATAAATCATTTAAAGAGGTTGATCTAGAAGAATATGATGGATTAGTTTTACCTGGAGGAAGAGCACCCGAATATTTATCTAGATATAAAAGAGTCATAGAGATAATACAACATTTTTTTGCTGAAGACAAGCCTGTTGGTGCTGTCTGTCATGGAAATAAACTTTTAGCTGCAGCAGATGTATTAGAAGGGAAAAAATGTTCTTCTCACCCTACAGTAAAAGCTGATGTAAAAAATAGTGGTGGTGAATGGATAGAAGATATAGCTGTAGATGGAAACCTAGCTACTGTATGGGCTTGGCCGGATCAACCAGAATGGTTATCAGACTTTTTAGACTTATTAGAAAATAAAAAAATTAAAAAAACAAAAAAATAATAAAAAATTTAAGACAAAAATAGATTTTGAATATTAAATTATATTCATTTAGTTTTACAGATAAAATAACATTTTATCTAATTATGGATTATCCATAGGAGTTAACAAGGCCTCCCTTAATCTATGGATTAGGGGGTGACTCTTGTTTAATACTTGCATAGACAAGATAGATCATTATAATAATAATCAATACTATAGATAAAAGTGAGACAATTGCAACAATACTTTTTATATCAGCCACTATTTGAGGTATAGCTAATAAAGGAAATTTACTAGTTTCGGCTAAAGTTTCTAACATATAAAAAAATCTCTATATCCATACATAACAACTTTATGAGATTTTTCTAACCATATAAGCTGACAAAAATATTTTTTAGAATACAACTATAGCTATATATCCAAAATAATAAAAATTTATATATTCAGATTTATAGAATAGTTTTCCTTTCTAAGTCTTGGATTTTATGTCTTTTGTATAGATAAGTTAAAGTTGTAGGTTAAGTGAAATCAATATATTATGAGGTAGGGTTTACGATGAAGTTTGTGACACCTATCGATTCTAGTATTATCCATAAGACAAAAATAAAATATGCAGTTAATAGTAAAAAAGACTCAAGTCTTGTTAGTGAAAGATCCGTTCTAAGAAAAGCAAATAATAGTACTGTTGCAAGTGTTAGAACACCCATCATTGGAACAGCTACAGCAAAATTGACTGGTGCATTACCAATTATAAGTACTCCTACAGGGATGGCGACTAATAGATCAAAAGTATTTGAGCCTAATACATTTCCAAGACTTGTAACGTCTTTTCCACTTTGAGCTGATTTTATGCTGACAAGTAAGTCTGGAAGACTTGTAGCTATAGCTATCATTGTAGCTCCCGCTAGAAATTCTGGGATGCCTAAACTATGGCTTATAGATTCAACAGATCCAACAAGCTGTTCAACTGTTATAAGAATAATGATTAAGCTAAAACCTAGCTTCCCCCACATTTTTAGTGGAGATCTATTGATTTTGTAATTTTCTGTTTTATGGTCGCCTACATCTTGCCATTGTATAAATAAATATAGTCCATATAATAGAAGAGGTATAAATGCTAGTGGCCTTGTTATTTGTCCTGTAAGCTCACTACCAGGTATAGGAATATATATGACTGCTAGTGCAAATGTTATAATTAGTGTTGATACTGCTAACATATAGAATTGTGCTTCTTTGTATACTATTGCTCTACTTGAATCCATTTTTTCTTCCGTAGATATTCCAGAGATTGCAGGTATCATTAAAATGTTAAATATGGCTGATCCAACTATAGCTCCAACACCCATATCAAATGTACCCGCAAGAGCTGTAAATATCACACTAGAAAGTTCTGGAAAACTGGACCCTATCGCTACTACAATTGAGCCTTGAACTACTTCAGGTAGTCCATAATATCTTGATAATTTTTCTCCAGATTTCTCAAGCCAGCTACTTCCAAACCAAATAAAAACAGTAGCTATAAAGATAATTAAAAAATCTAAAACTAAAAAATTAGACAGAACTTCATAAATAACCATATCCAATTATATAGTTTATAACGATGATTTAATAAATTTATTTATATTTAAAAATATATTTTAGATTAAAATTCCTTTATATATTATTTTATATAGTTATTATCATTTCACATCTTTTCTAGCATATATTTTTATTTTTCTTTTTGTTGGTATAATTTGTCTTTTTTATTCTGGTTTTTAGGTTTTTTTCTTTATATCTAGTTTGTTATCAAGTTTCAAGTAAATTATATGATTATTCATCTATTATTAAGGGGTTATGGCGTTCCTAAATCCCTTGTACCGGGATGGATCATGGAGACAGAAGACTGGTTGTCTCTCAAGAGTAATGGAACGTGATTTTAACTATGAGTTATATGAAAAAGATGATGAGTTTATGTTGTATATAGATATGCCCGGGTTCGATAAAGAAGACATAAAAGTTACTTGGGATGAGAGAACACTCTATGTAGCAGGACAACATGTAGATGAAGATATTGGAGAAAAGAAAACATTTAATTAAAGGTTATAGATGCCAAAGGAAGTTGATTCTGATGAAATAAGTGCTAAATATAAAAATGGTGTCTTAGGAATACATCTACCAATTTAAGAAATAAAGACTAAAGGAAGAAAAATAGAGATAGAGAGTTAATAAAACCTTTTTGTGTTAATTTTTAGTTTTAAACTATTATTTTTAGAGTATTTAATTTTCTTAGTAAAGAATATATAATTTTTATTTTTTTGTTAGAATAATTAGTGCTTTTGACGGTCTTTTTGCTATTGGTGAAACTTATTTTTCACCTGAAAAATGAGCTATGTCTCCTGCCTCAAGTTTTAGTGTTTCATCTTCAATTGTTAATTCAATGGAGCCATCTATAAGATAAAAAATAATTTTACGTTTTGGATGTCTATGTAGATCCACTTTTTCTCCTTCATCTAATTTTAGGCGTATAGTTTTTGGTTTTTTATTTGGAAATATGTTTACATGTTGTGAATCCTTGAGGTTAGAAATATTTTTTATATTTGGCACTTTTTTATTCCTTTATTTTTCTTTTTTAGGTATAAATTGGTTTTTTTGAATTCCTTCTCTAACTTTTTTATGTTCAGCTTCTGTTGGAGGGGGAGATACCACCATTAATGTTTCAAGTCTATTTTCCGGATCCGCACGTATACCTCTCGATTTATCCGCTTTAATAACTATGATGTCCCCTGAATCTACAGAATATGTTGAATTAGATTCTTTTATAATTCCACTTCCTTTCTTTATATCTATTAATATATCACTTGAAGGAGAATGTACTGGAATAAATTGCTCTGGTTTAAAGAAACAAAATATAACCTTCATATTGTTTGTTTGGAAGACTGTTCTCGCTGAAAACTTATCTTCTCTGTAAGTTCTCTCAGAATTAAAATTTAATAGACCCATCAAAATACACCCAAAAATAAAAATATATATCCCATTCTTTATGAATCCGATTCTTCCTTTTTTATATTAAAATATCTATTGTTTTTAAACTCTAACTCTACTATTTTAGATTTGGCTAAACTCATATATATATCTAAAATTAGGTTTTGAATCAAGGCTATGGCGAATATGTTCGAAAAACACAACTACAATAGATAAATATCTCTACGCTAAACAAGGAAAGGTTTTTTATAAGAGTTTAGAGTCGATTTGTCTTTAATTATAGGTGAGCTACACAAACATAATTATTTTCTCGTTATTAACTTCATATCCAAGGAATTAATGTAATCTAAACTCTCATTTACATATTCATAGCCTATACATAAATCCTCAAATTTCGTATCTTCATATGTTTTTTCCATTTTTTATGTGTAAAAAGTCCAACCAAATAGCTAGATTTAATAGTAGTAGCCAAAAATAAATTTCACTTGCAAGGAAAATATATAATATTGTTAACCTATATGTTCTATATTTCCTATAGCTTGTTAAGAAAAAACGCAGAAAAAATATAAATACATATTATTTCATATATATTTGATATGAAAGCCTAGAATGTTATATTTTATTTTTTGGTTTAAATACTGTGTGGTTACAGCTAGGACATCTTTGTCTATTATCTCGAAATTATTCACCACAGTTTTCACATACATATTTATTTCCGAACACCTTTTTTAATAATTTTTCTAAAAAACCACATATATATGTTTTATTTTTATCTGTTTTTTAATTTTTAATTGGATGTAATCTATTTTTTAAGGATTTAGATTTTAATATGTATATTGGATGAAGAGTATTGATATTTCTAGTCTAGTTAGGCCTACAAAACCTGAGATAGCTGTGTTTTCTGCAGGGATAGCGAGTATGGGTATGGAGATACTCGCTGGTAGAATGATTGCTCCAGAATTTGGAAGTAGTATATATACTTGGGGGAGTATAATATGTGTCTTTTTAGCTTCTTTAAGTATCGGATATCTTTATGGAGGTAAAAGTGCAAATATTGAGGCTACACAGAAAAGGATAGCTTCTTTGTTATTATATGTTGCAGGTTATATTGCAGTCTTGATATTTGCTAGTGATTTAATAATTACAGTTACATCTGGTATACCTACACCTTCCAGGTTTTCTTCACTTATACCTGTCATAGTTCTTTTTGGGCCTCCCATATATCTGCTTGGGTTTATAAGTCCATATGGAGCGGAATTATCTAATAGACAGAATAAAGGATATGCTGCAGGACAGGTATATGCAATTGGTACTTTCGGAAGTATAATTGGAGCTTTTGGAACAACTTTTTTCTTAATTCCAACATTTAGTGTTGAATTAATAGGTTTCTTTTTTGGTATATTATTAATATTTACAGCTACACGTTTGGTGATACCTGAAATACAGAGACATACAACTATAAAGATAATATTTGTCTCTTTTCTTTTGTTAGGATCAGTTGTTGGAAATTCTTCAGGAATATCTGTAAAAGGAAACGTAATCTATCAAACCCAAACACCATATCAAGAACTACAGGTTGTTGATAGAGGAGATATACGTACTCTATATCTTGACGGGCAAAGGCATAGTGCTATGTCCCTTGAAAATCCAACCAGACACGTTTTTGATTATACAAGGTATTTTCATATTCCATTTTTAATGGAAGATAAAATACAAAAAGTATTGTTTATAGGTGGGGGTGGATTTACAGGTCCAAAAATATTCGCTGAAAAATACAAAAATATATCCATTGATGTAGTGGAAATAGACCCAGTAGTTATCGAAACATCAAAAAAATATTTTGGTCTAAAAAAATATCTTAATTTAAACCATAGACAGATTAATATATATAATGCTGACGGTAGACAGTTTCTTCAATCTACAAATAAAAAGTATGATCTCATAGTACTGGATGCCTACAAAAAAGATAAGGTACCATTCCATCTAACAACACAAGAATTCATGGAGTTAACATATAATAATCTAAGTAAAAACGGAATTATTTTAGCTAACATGATATCATCCCCAAGTGGCCCTGGATCCAAACTTTACAGATCAGAATATAAAACAATGAAACAAGTGTTTCCAAACGTATACAGTTTTACAACATCAAATACAGGATTTGTACAAAATATTGAACTAATAGCAACAAAAAACAAGACAAGAATAAACGAGGCACAACTTCAAAAAATAAATAGAAAAAAAGATATAGGGATAAATCTAACAGAAGAAATCAATTTCTACCAAAACAAACAAAATATAGAAACAACAAATGTTCCTATCTTAAAAGACGATAGAGCCCCAGTTTCACAGTTATTAGACCCTATGTTTGGACAAAAATACATAATAGAAGAAAACAAAACCAACTAATTAACTTTGTCAGCTTATTTATCCTGAAGGAAATAAAGGTTGACAGTAAACAATTATTTTCTAACTAGAAACAAAAACTATCAAATGTAACTATCTCGTTTTAATTGTTTTAGGTTTCATAGTTATTGGTACAGTTTCTCCTCTTCTATTTAATTCAGGTCTTTCCCCAAATAATAATATCTATAAAGTTGGAGTAAATAATGTTAGTTCATACAATGATCTTGTAGTAAAAACCATCAACTAAATAAGGAATCTATAGACCCACCTAACTTTGACATAAAAATAATGAATGACACAATAGTTATACTTTCAGAATACAAGAAAAAAGGAAAATCTGCGCTATCAAAATTAAGAGGGTTTATAGAATCGTATAACCAATATTTAATGTTAAAAGAAGAAAATCATAACTCTGCCTTCCACATAAAAGTCTTTCTTATTTATATTAAACAAAAAGATAGGATAGAAAAATAATAGTGATGACAGATCCAGTTTAGAAGACACTGATAATAATCAAAATAATTTAAGTAATAATCAAAATACTGAAAATAATAAAGCCATGGTTATAATTTCAAAAATTCAATTAAACAGATAGTTTATATTACTAAGCTTTAATAACTTAGTCATATTCAATATCGTGTCATTACTTTTACTTGTTTTTTCACTATCTGTTTTAGCCGTTTTTCTTGGTAGTATTATTTGGTTTATTTTACATAGATAGGAGGTAAAAACAATTTATATACTCATTTAGGTAATTGTATTTTTTATACTATCTAACATATTACCTGACTATTGGAAATATAGTGTCAAAACTAGCTATAGGAAGTGAAACAATAACCACACAATTATCCGTACTAATATATTTAATACTAGCAGCTTTAAGCTGTATTGGTTTCTATATATGTGTAAAAAAATACAATAAATTTTATCTAAAATAAATAATTTATTGGTGTATTGTAAGCAAAATATTTTAATATATGATTTTATATCATACTTATTTTTTTCTTTGTGTTTATAGATAAATATATTTAGAGATTTGAATACTTATAGAAAACTATAAATTATTAACAGATTTGTTTTATATTGACTTGTTTTATATTGACTTTATACTTTTATGTTGTCGTTTGTTTATTTTAGTTTTATGTTTCATCTTTTCTTTCTATTTCTGGTTCTTCTACTTTTGTTTGTATTCTTGTTGTGGTTCCTGATATACTTACATTGTCTATTTCTGGTACATGGTTTAACCATTCTTCTGATAGATGGTTCGTTATAGTGTGTCCTATCCCTCTTTCTTCACTGTTTACATAAAATATTATTTCTATTCCGTCATCCGGAAACTTTCTATACGTATTAGGTGGTATTATTTTATGGTGCATAATTTCAATAGATTCTTCAATATCGGCCTCAGCTATTGATTCTCGTATTGGTCCGTCAAAATATTTCTCTATCATTTCAACTAATACATCTAAATCTATGGTTTCCCCATCTTCTAATTCAAAATCTAGTATGATTTCTGCTCTCATGAATAAATATATATAATTTACACAAGCCAGTTATAAAGTTATACCTATTTATAAAAACATATCTATTAAAAAAAGAAGAAAGCAACTACATAGAACAAAACACAAAAAACTCACTCAACTTCCAAATAGCTATTACACTAACGATAATATTTCTTTTATTTTTTAGATTTTTAATCACAGACTTCTTTTCTTCATCTTCTAGGCTTAAGACTGCATATCTTTGCCTCAATTTTTCCCCTAATCATAAAGTTATTAGTTATAATTTTTATAATAGCTATATATTAAGATAAGAATCAATCTTTCTGAATATTTCCTAGCAAAATTTATTAAAGTATGAACATCATAAGAGAAAAATTTTAAGAGATTCTAGTTTGTCTTGATATTGAAACTCGTTGAAGTTATATCTCTATCTATATTTTTTAGATATATTTCTAAGTATTTATCTTTAAGAGATACAAAACCCAAATGAATAGATTGCAATATGGCTTGTGATTGTATTATACTATGACTGCGACAACAGCTATTATTCAAGTTGTTATAATTATTCTGGGGTTAGGTGTTATATCCCAGGTTTTGGCAGATAGATTAAGGATTCCTAGTGTAATATTTTTAATACTTTCAGGTATTATTGTTGGACCTGAAGGCTTGGGTTTTATAACACCAGCTATTTTTGGTGAGGCTCTACCTGCTATTGTTGGTCTTAGTGTTGCAATAATTGTCTTTGAGGGTGCATTTCACTTGCATATAGAACATATAAGGGAAGCTCATATTGAAACGCTAAGACTCGTAACAGTTGGTGCTATAATTTCGCTTATTGGGACAGCAATAGTGGTTAGATTTGCTATAGGTGCTTCATGGAATATTGCTTTTTTAATTGGTTCACTCATTATAGCTACGGGTCCAACGGTAATTACACCTATAATGAATGTTGTTCCAGTCCGTGAGCGTGTATCTTCGACACTTGAAACTGAAGGAGTTGTAAATGATGTTACAGCTGCTATCCTCTCAATTGTGATGTTTGAATACCTCCTATTAGAAGCAAGGGGACTAACCACTATTGTTAGGGAATTTGCAACACGTTTTGGAGTTGGTATTATTGTTGGAGTTAGTGTTGCAGCAATTGTTGGATTTATCCTTAGATATATAGATTTATCAGCTGAAAATACACCCCAGAATGCACGACTTATAGTATTAGTTTCATCACTTGTCTGTTATGGAATCGCTGAAGTATTGATATCTGAAGCAGGTATTGCAGCAGCAGCAACTGGAGGTTTCATTATTGGAAATATAAATATTCCATATAAAGAGGAAATAGAACAATTCAAAGGAGATGTGTCACTACTTGTAATTTCGTTTATATTTATAACTTTAGCATCGTTGCTGTCATTTAGTGATCTTACAGCACTAGGTATTGGAGGTATAATAACTGTTATTTTAGTGATGCTAGTTATTAGACCTCTACTGGTTTTTGTTTCTACTATAGGTGATAAATTAAATATAAGAGAAAAACTATTTATTAGTTTAATAGGTCCAAGGGGTATTATTCCAGCCAGTGTAGCTACACTTTTTGCACTTGAACTACAACCTCAAAACTCCCAAGCCGCTACTATACTTGCGGGAACAGTATTTCTTATAATATTTACAACAGTTATATTTGAAGGAGGGCTAGCACGTCATATTGCACAAAAACTCAATGTGATACCAATGCGCGCAATTATTATAGGAGGAGGTAGAGTAGGTAAATCTCTAGCAGAAAGACTTGATGATAGAGGTGAAGAAGTAATAATAATAGAAGATAAAGACGAAGAGATAGAAAACCTTAAGACTCAAGGATTTACCGTTGTTGAAGGGGATGGAACAAAAGAAAAAATTCTAGAAAAAGCAGGAATAGAAAACGCAAAAATAGTTGCACTAGCCACAGGAACCGATGACGTAAACCTACTTATAGGACAACTTGCAAAAACCGCGTACAGCGTAGATACAGTTGTAGCAAGAGTAAACGAACCATCAAATATAGACGCATTTGAAGACCTAGACATAAAAGCAATCTCAGGATCTAAATCTATAGCAGTATCAATGGATAATACAATAGAAAGACCAGGAATAGCAAGATGGATGACAGAAATAGACAGAGATGGAGACGTACAAGAAATAGAGGTAACTTCAGAATCCATTATAGGAGAAACAGTATCGGAACTCCAAGAAGGACTACCCGATAACTGTCATCTAGCACTAATAAGCAGGGAAAAAGACAACAAACTACCACATCAAAATGACACCATAAAAAAAGGAGATCATCTAACACTTATAGGTAGAAAAGAAGCAGTTAGAGAAGGAATAGAATACTGTAGCAAATAAATATTTATACAAAATAAAAACCAAAATATATAGATCTTTATTAATGATATAACTATATGTGAAAATAAATTGAATTAGTTAGTTTCTTATATTGAGATATAGTCTCTCAATGAGATGATATTTTTTTAGGTATTTTCCTTGTGATGCCTTTCATATAGTGTAGTCCACTTTTAATTATAGGAACTCTACATCCATATATGTTAGTCTGTCCATTTTTTATTGCTTCTATTATATCTTTTTTCCCAATACCTCCTCTATTTTTACCTTTAAATACAATCTCTGTATATGCCCTTCCAATTGTCGATATTGAATGAGCATCGCTTGCTGCAATCTCAGGTATATCTCTTTTTTTCGCAAATTTCTGTGCTCTTCTATTTCTAAACCCAGTAAACAGCCATGAATTATAAGTTTCAATAGCATCAGGTTCTTTAATTTTTCTTTTACTTATACCATGACGTGTTTTCTGGAAAGGATGAGGTATAGCAGCTACACCCCCAAGATCTCTTATTTCCTTTATAGTATCATGTAATGATTGCTTTTTTTCTGGTTTTTCTCTTACACCCAATCCTAAAAGATGTCCCGACTTAGTAGATACCTCTATACCAGATATTCCAATAAGACCATAAGATTCAGCCATTTCAGCTGCTTTTATAGATTCTTCAATGCTATCATGATCAGTAACAATAACAGCATCAAGACCTATATTTTTTGCATGTTCAAGAATAAGGTCAACAGATTCTTTACCATCATAGGAACCCTCTGAATGTACCTGGGGATCAACGTGGATCCTCACTAAATCCTCATCCATAAAACATAGAAAATTTCAAACAAGAAAAAAATAACCAAAAATAAAACACGATAAATCTCTAAGTTAAATAAACAAAATATATACTAAAAATATTTGTATAAAGATATTAACCACTACAACATATATAACATAAAAAGAGGTGGCTAAACATGATGTTACCAACCCATATTGTTATAGGACTTGGTGTTGCAACAACTATTTTAATAATAGAGCCAAGACTACTATATATTAGTCTTTTTTTCTCTTTTATTGGAAGCATACTACCAGACCTAGATATATATAAAGGCCATAGGAAAACTCTACATTATCCTAAAGTATACACAGCCATAGCCGTTGTATCTGTAATCATATCTTTCTTTATATTATCAACTATCACAGTAGCTATAACTTTTTTATTTATCGGTGCAGCC
>JAHENH010000044.1 GCA_018609935.1 Halobacteriales archaeon
AAGACTCCCTCTTTTCTCCACAATAAATTCCTGCTCCCAAGAATGCAGGAAATCCGATCATCAGTAAGACTAGTCCCCACCCAAGGAAGAATTCTCCTTCAGGATGAGTTACTGCAACCTTGGCGAAAACGATGGCCAAGAAAGCAATGAGGATGGAAAGGATTGTAAAGATGATGTGAAATGCCTTGAACATGATTGACAAGATTGGGGTGAGACATTAGGGGGGCATTCTGCCCAAAGATACTACCCCCGGGGGGTTGATTTAGTAACCCCCAATTTTAAACCACACAAACTTTATCTCATATATAATATAAAAAAAGCCCCTACAAAGTAGAGGCTTTAATTATCCTTATAGAAAAAGGACTACTTAAGACTACCCCATCTTTTAAGAAGTATTGAGATAGCACTTAACATAGGAATATAAAATAGAAGACCTATAGGATCATATCTTCCCAGCACAAATATATAGAATAGGATCCCATGAACACTTGCCATACATTTATGACAGCCTCCTATAGGACTCCAAAGCCATCCAGGAAGCTTCTTCTCCAACCAATTGAAAATTCCATAGAAATAGGTGGTCTTCCCAGCTTCTTGGATCCCTATTATTTCTAAAGCATTGATGATTCCTCCGATTATTAGCTCTATCATATCTTTATATTTTTAGAGCAGGCGAAAGGATTCGAACCCTCAACCAACTCATTACAAAAGAGTCGCTCTACCATTGAGCTACACCTGCTTATTCTCTAAATTTTTATCTACCTTGTATTTAGAATATAAGGTCATCGATATTAATACTATTGTCATCTAGCACTTCAACAGTTTTTTCTTTCACTAGATCCAACATCTCATCAGCTGTCATATCTTTATCCTCAGCTTGATGCTCTGCTTCTTTGAAGACATTACGGAGAATATCATGAAGGCTCATAGCCATTTCATCACTTTTCATAACTCTCTCCATTTTATATCTATCCTCTTCAATATCTCCATCAAATCTAAATGATATCTTCGTTTCCATTTCTAAAGTTTTCCTTTTTCTTTTACAAATACAATTATCCTTTCAAAGACGTTTGGGCCAATATCTTTGATATTAGCTATCATTATTCTAATAATAGCGCTAAGCTAATAAAAATTTCTTGTAATTTCAACCTTTTTTAAATAAATTTGTAACAAATAATGTGAAATATTCCAACAAAGTTTATTATATTCGCATCAGAATCTAGTAGAAATGGAGAAGACAAAACAAGTACAAGTCAACACTTCCCTAAAAGGATTCTTTAGGGAATATCTTAGAGCTCTGGAGCCTCTTCACAATGTTACACCAAGAGAAGCTGATGTCCTAGCACATCTTCTTTACTATAATTTCATATATTCGGATTATCCTCCCAAGCTTAAATACAAAGCTATCTTTGACTATGATACAAAGTCTCAGATAAGGGAGGATCTGGGTATGACAGTTCATCAGTTTCTTAATATTCTGAAGTCTCTTAGAAAGAAAGAGATCGTTCAGAACAACTATATTAATGAGAAGTTCCAAGTATTCCCAGATCAAGAATTTTCAGTAATCTATAAATTCAATATTACAGATGATATTGCAATGCACAAACAGTAACTGTAGAGCTAGAAAGGAGTTAGATAGAATTAAATTCATTTTAGATGGGAATGGAAACACAAAGAGAGATGATTCCAAGTGTGATGAATGTGGATCTAAAATGATAAATCCAGAGAGCATCAATAAAGATTTCTCAAATATTAAAATGAAAAAACCACTTTCTGATAGGTCCAGGCAGTATTATACAAGAGGAAAGAAGAGAAAATGATCCAAAAGGAAGTAGAAAAGGTTATAAAAGATATTTCACTTCGATATGGAATTCCCTATCATGTAGCAAGGGATGTTATCAATTCTCAATTTGAAAAGACTAGAGAAGCTCTTAAGGAAGGAGAATATAACAATCCCGACACTTTCAAGACCGTACATTTAAAGTACCTTGGCAAATTTTTTGCCTCAGATAGGAAGATAAAAAAGATTCACGATTCAAAACAAAGAAAGAATGATAGTCAAAGCGACCAAGCTAACACTGGAGGAGAAGAAGACTCCGAATAATTGGGGAGTCATTGAGAGGAATGAGGATCACGCTGTATGTGAGTCTGACATGAAACATGTTAGGACTATCTATTATAAAGATGTAGTAGATGATACAGAATCCATTTTTGATGATAATGGAAATTTCCTACTCTATGATATAGAAATCCTTAGAGCTCTCATGGTCCAAATCCAGAATGAGGATGAATTCAATAAGAGATACACAGGGAATACGAAGAAGAAAAGATATACATTCGATACACAGTATCTAAAGGATATTGAAGAATACAACTACACTGAAGACAATACAAAACTTGACACGAATGCTACAAAGCTTAAGTTCATAGATAGAGATGATGTACTCATCGATAAAGACTATGAAGATATGCATGCACTTTGGTATGAAAGTCAACAAAACGAAAAATTAGGACTCGATGGATTTTAGTAACATTAACGAAGAAGATATTCACACCACTAAAAATGGTTTTCAATATATAGAAGTGGAATCCACCGACTCTGAGAATTTAAAACTCAGGAAGTCGTTCAGACCGGATCGAATTAAAGAAGATGAAGAAACAAAAGAAGAATATGAATTACGTAGAGATGTAATGAATAGCTACATTAAGGACAAAAAGAAAGGCCAGTCCATTTGGCCTGCAAATCTCGGAACACTAACTCAAGATAAAGTTGAATTTCTAAAGAACTATTATAATGTATAATCCAGAAGGACACAACGTTAAGGAAGATCTCAAAGATATCAAATTTGCTAACTATCCAGCTTTTATAGTTAAAGCTGAAGTGGAGCAGAAGTCAGAATCGGGGGATATTATTCTCCCTCAATCCTCAGATGATGAAGAAGAAAAGATCTTTGATGTGGAGAAAGCAGGAGATAATTGTAAACATATTAAAGAAGGAGATAGAATTCTTCTCAGAGACTCAACAAAGCCCATCGCC
>JAHENH010000045.1 GCA_018609935.1 Halobacteriales archaeon
AAGGAACAAATCTCACAGCCATCCCCCCCAAAACCAAGAAACAATTAACTATAAATCAGAAATACCCCCCCCTCTACTAGTATGTTCAGTTAGAACATGAGTCCACTGACAACCCTCTTATCTCCCTAGAAAGGAAAAAATGACTATTGATGGTATGTATCTCTACGTCTTTCTGTGTTTTTTCTAACACCAACAAATTAAATAGTTTGTAATTACAGATATTTATTATAGAAAAATGGTTAAGACATCTCAGCTCTCGGTTAATATATGGAGGTAGAAGAATTCCCTGGAAGACCCATAACTGAAGAGGAACTACAAAATATAAAATCAAAAAACGAAGATATAGAATTTCACAAGGTTTTCCATTCAGAATGTGAACAATGTGAGGAAGAAGGAATAACAGCTATGCTAGTACGTGAAGATAGAACCGTATATTCAGTAGAACACATAAAAGGAGGATGGATAACAAGAGTCCTAGAAGATAATATAGAACCAGAAACATTCAGAGAACTCGTCGAACAAATGGATTCAGAAATGATGAAATCCTAAAAATAAAAAACACTAATACTGTTTGTGGTATTATTAATGTAGTTTTAGTTCAACTCTCCTGTCATCTGGGTCCCTTATATATAAAGCCCAGTCTCTTCCATATGCCCCATATCTTTTTTTAGGTTCACTTTCCTCAACCTCAACATCCTCTTTTTCTAGATAGTCTATCAATTTTTCGGCTTCTTTTTTCGTATCCATATCAGATGAGCGAATAAGAATACATATATGTTCACAACCAACATTTATCTCTTCATTTGTAGGTACTAAATGGATATGTCTACCCCCAGACTTCACAGCTATATATGGAACTACACCATCATCATATCTTTTTTTATCACGGACTTCCATCCCTAATATATCCCTATAAAATTCAAGAGAAGACTCTATATCACTTACCCTAATAGCTATATGGTCTAAATCAACAACATCAAAATCCATTTCCTATCATTCCACTATATAGATTTCCTTCAATATTAAAATAGGTGGCTTTGTAAGGGAGGTGTAAGCCTTTCTCTTTTAGGGAGAGAATTCATGAACTAATCTTTATAATGAAATACAGGGGATAGTTACCCTAGATGATGCCTCAGATATAAAACAGATAGAAAGAGAAGTATATACAGTTTTTGTATATTAAGAGTGTTTTTTACATTCAAAAAGAACAATCATAGACGTATTGTGGCATCAAAAACATCTTTGGGACTACTTGGAAGTCAATGCCTAATAAAGTACAGGCCTCTGTAGTTCGGGTTCCTCATATTAACAGGAAAACTCCATCTTTTTATTGGGGTAGTTCACAAAAACCCAATTATAAAACATATACCCAAACATATACTGCAATTATTCATCTAAAAATTTATATATTCCTATCTATATCTTTTATTATTGTGTATTTTGTATTTTTTGAGAAATACATTCTTTATTGTTTTTTCTATATTTCCATCTGGTCTTTAAGATCTGTATACAAAATATTTTTTATCTAATTTTGGATTTGAGGATAGTAGTGTTGTTTTAAGAGTATATAGCTAGTTAATTTGTTTTTATATCAAAAACAAGATGTGATAGTCCTTCACTGTATGTTTTTACTTTTCTATATTTTGCATCAATTCTGTAGTTATAGTTTTTTGCTTTCTTTTTTATATTTTCTAGTTTTTCGTTTTTTTCATTGGGTTTTCCAAGACAGTGTAGATGTATAGTTCCGCCTTTTTTGATACAACTAAATCCGTGATCTAGGTAGTTAAAACTGTTGAAATGTCCCATGATTATTCTGTCAGCTTCTATACTTATTTCTCTACAGTCCCTGTTATATGTCATTATATCTACATTGTTTAATTCTGTGTTTTCTTCTAGATATTTATAAGCTGTCGGGTTTATCTCTGCTGCATATACTTTTCCACCACCTATAGCTATAGGTATAGAGAAATATCCTATTCCAGCAAACATATCAAAAACCTTTTCCCCTTTTTTCACCCTTTCTTCCATTCTCACCCTTTCTTTTTCGTTACCTTTAGAAAACATTACTTTGGATAGATCCAATTTAAATTTATATCCATGTTCTTTATGTATTGTTTCAGTTTCACATTTTCCAAACATTTCTTCTATTATAGGTTTTCTAATTTTGCCTTTACTACCTCTATAGTCCATTACTGTATGACAGTTAGAATGTAGATCTAAAAGTTCCTTAGCTATTTTTTCTTTTTCATCAACATCCATTTCTGTAAGCCTTATAAGGATTATGTCGCCTATAACTTTCCAGCTGGATGGAGTATTATCTGGAAGTTGTTTTTTCCTCCAAACTGGGTTTTTCTGTTTAACTATATTATATTCTGTCTCTATAGGTTTTTCTATAGGTATCTCTGTATATTCTCCATCACTTTTTATACTTCTTCTATCATCATATATATCCCTCTTTTCTGCCTTTTTTATTCCCTCTTCAGTTTTTTCTTTAGAAACTTTAAAAGCATAATAAAAACTATTTGTATTACTCTCCATAGAATCCTCACTTTTCTAATAAAAAAGTTTGATCTGTTTATATTGATTTTACCATAGGAGTTCCCTGTTCCCATCTATCATATATAGGGATCTGCCAGCTATATTTACAGCATGATCACCAACTCTTTCTAGGTCACGAACTGCAAGAAATATAGTTAATGGCGGCTCCTCATTTTCTTTTAGATCTCTAATTATGTTTCTATGTGCTTTTTTAACCAGTTTCTCACATTTATTATCAAGTTCTTCATCTTGTTCGACTACCTCATAACAAAGACTTTTGTCTTCATTTTTATATGCCTTCATAGCTTTTTCTAGCATACTGAAAGCATCATCACCAACATCTTGGATACCACCATTTTCTATAGGTAATGAATCTATTTCTTGTGAATAATCAGCTAGATTAACAGCTAGGTCTCCAACACGTTCAAGATCTGTAGAAATCTTAAATGAAGCAACAATAAATCTAAGATCTCCAGCAACAGGTTGTTGTAGAGCAAGCAAATCCACACATTCATCTTCAACCTCTAAATAAAGATTATTAATCTTACTATCACCCTTTATTATCTTCCAAGCTAGATCCTCATCCTTTGTTTCAAGAGTTTCTAGTCCTTCCTTTAATCTACTACCAACTATTTCACTCATCTCAACAGTCTTGCTACGGAGAGATTCTAACTTCTCCTGATAATCTTTCCTAACCACTATTTTATTTAGGTATATCTACCTGTCTCTTCACCACACTCACTACATGATGTAATTACATGTTCACTACTAAAATCAAAAGATTGAGGGGTTCTCTCACCACAATTTTGACATTCCTTTAATACCTCTTTAACTTGGCTTTCATCTTTAGGAGATCCAATAGCCAAAACCTCAGCATCACTGTCACTATTATTAAACCCAAGCTGGTACTCACCAGGAGAAAAACGTATAAGTTCACCACTACCAACCTCAACTTCACCATCTTCTGTCTCAAATGTCACACTACCAGACTGAACATAAAAAATCTCCTCTTGTTTCTCATGAGCATGATAGCCAAAACCAATCTTATCATCAGGCTCTAAAAAATAATAATTAACAGCAACATTATCAGCATCTAAATGATCTGCTAGTTCTCTTCTCTCTTTTGCAGGTGAAATACGTGAATCAACATTTTTAATGTCAATTTTCTTCATACACCCATTAAACCACCAACAAAAATAAAATCTAGCCCTAAAAAACAAAAACCAAACCATCAATACACTCTATACATCCTTCCTTATCTAGATAAAAGATAAATGAAAACCTTATAATATTTTTACAACAATTATTTGGGATTGTTAAAACAACTATTATATAAATATATATTTTATTGTAGGACAGAAAATGCGTCTATTTATTGCTATAGACCTAACAGAAAATATAAAACAAAAAATAAAGGAAATACAGGATGAACTCAAGAAGACACGTGCTGATCTTAACATAGTGAAACCAAAAAAACCCCATATAACATTAAAGTTTCTTGGAGATACAGAAGCAAAAAGAGTACCAGAGATAGAAAAAATATTAGATAAAACAACAAAAAACAGAGAAAAAATACCTATACAGATACAAGGAATGGGAGCATTTCCAGATATAGACTATATACAAGTTATATGGGTAGGTACAAACAAAGGAACCCAGAAAATAAAAAACATCCATAAACAAATAGAAAAAAACGTAGTAGAAAAGAACCTAGCACAGAAAGAAAAACATGAATTCACCCCCCATATAACGATAGCAAGAATGAATGGAGGGAGAGGAAAAAAACAAGTTCAAAAAATAATAGAAAAAAACAAAACAAAAAAATTAGGACAAATAGAACCATCTAAGATAAAACTGAAAAAAAGTACACTAACAAGTCAAGGACCCAAATACGATACAATATATACAGCGAATCTAAAATAAAACACACATAAACAACTAAAGTAAAAATAAATATACACCAAAAATGGAAGGAAACCTAGTAACAATAGAAGGCATAGATGGGGCAGGAAAAACAACATTAGCTAACAGCCTAAAAAAAGAATTCCAAGACGCCAAATTTACAAAAGAACCTACAGAATCAAAGATAGGTAAAACCGCAATAAACTCACTAAAAGAAACAAAACCACTAACACAGCTATTTTTATTCCTAGCAGACCACTCAAACCATCTAGAACAAACAATAAAACCATCACTAAAAAACAACAAATTAACAATATGTGACAGATATACAGGATCTAGATACGCATACCAAGGAGCACAAGGAATAGAAAAAAAATGGATAGAACAAATACACGAAAACTGGTCTATACAGCCAGACCTAACAATACTTCTAGACATAGACATAGAAAAAGCAATAAAAAGAACGAACCCCCCATTCGACAAAAAAACACTAAAAATAATACGAAACAACTACATAGAATACATACAAAACAGAAAAAAACAAAACAAAAAAACAAAAATAATAGATGCAAACCAAAAACCTGAAAAAATAAAAACAAAAACAACAAAAGCAATAAAAGACATCCTCCGATAACTTTTTCACCAACACAAACCTAAAAACAAATATAGATGCCAAGGTGGCAGAGTGGTTATGCGGCGGCCTGCAGAGCCGCTATACGCCGGTTCAAATCCGGCCCTTGGCTTTTAGGCTAAGCGTTAAATCCTTGGTTTTCTTTTTTTGTCTATGAGAGACCCCAGAAAAGATGTTGAAAGCCTTAAAGACAGAATAAAAGGATCCAGTGATATATCCAGTAGAGATAAGGATCTTCTTTTGGAGTTTAGTAGACAGATTGATCTTTTGAAGTCTGAGTATAGTGATTATCGCCATAGAAAGCTTCTTCGTCACTGTAAAATAATTGCAGAAAATGCTGGAAACCTCAATAAAGCATTGGAGGATAGAAGTGAGACTGAATCTATTGTTGATTGGATAAACAGTAACTATAGAAACGAGGAAACCAACCAGGACTATCGGAGTGCTCTCCGTGTTTTTGGAAAAAGGGTGTCTAGATCTAATGGTATTCCAAGCAGTATAGAGTGGGTTCCTACGGGTACTTCTAATAGCTATAATCCTAGTCCGGATAGAGCTGAGATGCTTGAATGGAGTGATGTTTTGGATATGATAGAGGAGGGTGCTTTGAACCAACGTGATAGAGCTCTGTTTGCTGTTGCCTATGATCTTGGTCTCAGGGGTTTTGAGCTGTATAATTTGAGGGTTGGAGATATAATAGATGGTGAACATGGTGTTCAGGTTTCTGTTGATGGAAAACAGGGTGAACGAGTTGTTACCTGTATTCCCAGTGTTCCTTATCTTAATCAGTGGCTTAGTGTACATCCTGGAGGTGACGATATGGATCCTCTTTGGAGTAAACTTAATAATTCTGAAAAGCCTTCCTATAATACTTTTCTTGAATATTTTAAGGATGCTGCAAGTAGAATTGGGTTGGAAAAACCTGTTACTCCAACTAACTTCAGAAAGTCTAATGCCTACTGGCTTGCTAAACAGGGAGCTAGTGCGGCCTTGATAGAGGACAGACAGGGTCGTAGTAGAGGAAGTAAACATGTATCTAGATATATAGCACGTTTTGGACCTGAAAATGAAAGTAGACAATATGCTAGTCTTCATGGAAAAGAGATCACTGAAGAGGAAGGTAGTGGGGATCTTGCTCCTATAGAGTGTCCAAGGTGTGATAAGGAGACTCCTAGGAATCGTGATCTTTGTGTCTGGTGTGGTCAGGCCTTGGATCCTAGTAGTGCTGAGGAGTTTAGTATGGTTGAGGATAGGGCTTTTGAGTATGCTACCAAGGCTGAAGGAGATTTTGATGTTGAGGCTATAAAAGAACTCAGAGAATTGTTGGATAGATTCCCAACTGTTAAGTCGGCTGTCCTCGAAGATTAGTTGTGGCTTTTCGCCACTACTACGCATATAACCCTTTTGTGTTTTAGGGGTCATATATTATCCTCTCTTAGTGTTGTTTTTGTGTTTGTTTTTTTCTGCGAATTCTAGGATTTTTGCTGCATCCTCGCTTATTGGGTGGTCCTGTCTTTTCAGGTGTTCTAGGTGTCTGCGTCTTCTTTCTATGGCTTCAACAGCCTCTTTTATATTTCCTTTTATTGTCTGTGGTTTGTTGTGTTGTTGTTTTTCTTGTTTACTCATAGATATTCACCGGTTTTGGTAGGTGAGCTATGGGTAAGCTTAGGCTTTTATATCTGGATTTTTTAGGTTTGTGTGTACCATGGTTTTTTCTTCGTTTCCATGGTACAGGTTCTTGCAGTCTCCTCCATATCGGGTTTTTCCCCGTCTGAAAAACCACTCTGCTCTCTCCCCGGCTTCTAATCTTCATCCTCTACCACCCTCCAGAGAAAGGGTCCTCCTTTTGTTGTTCTTTTTTTTAGTTTGTGTTTTTGTTCGAGTTGTTTGAGGCGTTCTACTACTGTTTTTCTTGGTATTTGTGGGTATTTTTGTTTTAGTTGGTCGTGTATTGTTCCAGTCTCCATTAGGTCTTGGTCTTGGGATAATTTTTTTACTATGTCTAGTATTTCTTTGTCTGTGTAGGTCTTTTTTCTTCCAAACTTTGAGGTTTTACTATCAGTACTATTCATTTTCTCATAACTATGAGAGTATTACTATTTAAAGTTTTCTAGACTATGAGAATTTAGATTAATAATTAAGGTTAATATTTTATATTAACCCTATATAAATTTTTTATATTAAATGGTTGATACAGAAGAATTATATCAAAAAATAAGATATAACCAACCTATGAAAGGATATGAGTGGGTTGATTTTTTAAGAAAATCTCCTAGAGATACAGTTCTGTATGCTATTCCAAGAAATAATAGTCAAAATTTTTATTTTTTAGATAAAAACTATACAATCTATATTTATTCTAAAAATATGAGTTCCCCAAAAATAATAGAAGAAATAGGGTTTGAGGAAGTAGACCTCTATGGGTATTTTGAGATGTCTGATATAGAACCAAAATTTATTGAAGATACTCCGTTAATTCAGTTTTTTGAGTTTTAATTGTCTTATTCTATATACCAAGCTTTTTTGGATCCAACTAGATCAAATTTTACCTTTCCTTCCTGTTTAAGTTGTTGTAGTTCTTTTTCTATATCGTTTTTTGGTTCATCGAGTATTTCAGCTAGTTTTTCTGTTGTAACTATCTCTCTTTCTTTTATTGTTTGAAATATCTGTTTGCTTAGTTTTTTTGTTAGAGTCCATCTATACGTATCTCCTACTTCTTCTTTTTGTACTATTCCTTCTTTTTCTAATTCTTTTAGTCTGTCATGTACTGTTCTTTTACTTGGTGCGCGTTCTCCGTGTTGTTTTTTTATTTGTTTTCTGATTTTCTTTTTATCTCCTGCTTTTATTTTTCTTAGTGCTTTGATGAATATTTCTGCTTTGTATTTACCACCTCTACCTTTTCTTAGTGGGTTTGTGTTGTCTTTGTCTTCGGATCCAGAGATCATTATTTATTTTTATTTCACGGGTTTGAAATATGTTGTTACTTTTTTTCATAGTTCTCAAGGTCTTGAGAAAAACCAAAAACTTTTATTTTCTCAAAGCTATGAGAAAATGTTATGTTGTTTGTTACCATGTTGGAAAAGATGGGTGGTTTTTGAGGATGAGTTTTGAGTGGGGTGATCTTTCGGACAAAGAGAAACGTCAGGTGTTTAATAGTGAGTTTTTTTCAAAAAGCTATAAAGTATAGAAGACTTGCGGATGGGTTAGATGTCTTGAAGAGTGAGGATGCTATATATGATAAGCTTGTTACTGGTATTCTTTCACGACAAAGCTCAGTTAGGTCTAGAGATACTATAGAAGAAATTTTGGATGCTTTTGTGGAGGAAGTTGAAAACTATGTAGACATTGTAGACCAAGAATCTGATGCCTTTGACAAATTGGTGAATAAATCAGATACACAAGAAGATGAGGAGGTGGTATAGGTGGTTCGTAGAAAGATAACCTCTGGAAAGACAGATTATAGCTATAGTGTATTTTTTGAAGACAGAATAATCAAGGGTTGGGCATCAACAGAGGAAAAGCCA
>JAHENH010000046.1 GCA_018609935.1 Halobacteriales archaeon
AGTGGACCTATAGCCCACCCTGTAAATGCTTTATTTGAAAGTATGAGTGGATTCACTACAACTGGAGCAACGGTAATGGAAAATATATCTGTTAAATATCATTCTCATTCATTAATGATGTGGAGACAGATAACACAATGGATAGGAGGTATGGGGATTATAGTTTTGATGATAGCTATTCTACCTAAACTTTCTATTGGGGGATCCCAATTAATGGACGCAGAAGCACCAGGTATAAGTGTGGAAAAACTAACTCCTCGAATTGCGGAAACCGCTAGAATCCTATGGAGTATTTATATATTTTTCACAATTGTATTAATTATGTTTTTATATTTACTTCATAAGATAGGGTTTGCTCCAAATATGACTCTTTACAATTCTATAGCACATGCTTTTACTACACTTCCAACTGGAGGATTTTCACCTGAAGCCCGTAGTATAGAAGCTTTTTCTTCTTCAGTACAATGGTTACTTATTATATTTATGATAATAGGAGGAACTAACTTTGCGTTAATATGGCATTTTATAAATGGTAAACCTAAAAGGTTAATTAAAAATTCAGAATTTAAATTCTATATAGCCTCCCTGTTCATTCTATCTATCCTTGTATCTATGTTTTTATTTACAGGTTTTGGATTGAAACAAGTATCTATACAAATAGATCCTATAGTAGGTGATTTTTTACATTCAATTCGTCAAGCAATATTCCAATCTGTCTCTATACTTACTACAACTGGATATGCAAGTATGGATTTTAATACATGGAGTGATCCTGCAAAGTATCTATTACTTATAAGTATGTTTATTGGAGGTTCAGCAGGTTCAGCAGCAGGATCAATAAAAGCAGTAAGATGGTATGTAATATTAAAATCAATTAAAAGAGAGCTTTTTATAACTATTCATCCTGACTCAATACTTCCAATTAGGTTCTCAGGAAATATATTAGATGAAAAAACAATACATAATATATATGTCTTCACATTTATTTTTATTATATTAGTTTTTATATCTACATTACTTTTCTTTTTAGATTCCATACAAACAAATACTGATTTAACAGTACTAGAATCTCTTAGTGTAAGTTTAGCGGTATTAGGAAATGTAGGACCTGGGTTTGGAGTCGCTGGACCTATGGAAAATTATATGTCTTTTTCTATACAAGCTAAACTATATATGGTTTTTTTAATGTGGATTGGAAGAGTTGAAATTTTGTCGATATTGGTTTTATTCACACCTAGCTTCTGGAAATCCTAAAATAATATTAAATATTTTTATCTAAAATACTCAAATGATTTTTTAATGTCTTAAGTATATATCTAAAGCGTATTAAAAAACTTTACTATAGTTTATAAAACTATCACAATTAAAATATAAATACAAAAATCTATTTTAGACATTTTTTCTAAACATATATATAACATAAGATCTAACTTTCTTGTGAATTAATTGTTATTATATGGGGGGAAGACCACCTCGGGAGGTTAATAAATGGGGTAGGAGGTTTGTTCTGACAGGTGTAATATTTTTAGTTGTATGGCAACTTTCTGTATTAACTAATTTCCCTAGACGGACAACAGTTTCTTTAGGTATTTTCGGATTTATATTACATGTAATATTGGGTAAAGGATATACATTGATACCATCTTATTTTCATGAATCTCTTAAACCTAAAAAATCACCTTTTTTAACGTTCCCTCTAACGGTTTTTGGTGCTATATTAATTTCGATTGCTCCAGCATATCCACTAGTTAATCTATACGGCTCCTTAATTTGGAGTTTAGGTATACTTATTTTTTTTGGATCCATAACTTGGAGTGTAAGAGAAAATCCAACAGGGAAAAAAACAGAAAACAGTAATAAATCTAAGAAAGATCTTGAACCTGTAGATAATTTTGCAAATCCATTTATGCTTATTGCTCTTTTATATATTATTTTAGGGTCTCTATGGTTTTTCATATCTAATTTTAACTTTTTCTCTAATCCGTTTATACCACAAAAAATATCACATTTTTTAGCAGCAGGTGGTGGAGCATTATTGTTATTTTCGGTAGGGTTTAGATTACTTCCTAGGTTTTTAGGTTCTAAACCATCTTTAAATATGGCCAGAATAACTTTACCTACAGGAGCAATTGGTCCATTATTGATAAGTATAGGGCTCCCAATAGGTTCAATATTTCAACTAGGAGCAGCTATAGAAGCAATAGCTGTAACTGCTTTTATGGTTGAATATATACGAATGTTATATATATCGAAGACAAAAAATATAGGATTCTATTCTATAGCAATAGGTGTTTTAAGTGGATTTATAGCCATACTTATTGGTCTTCACTTTGCGTTTACAGGACAACTAACACCTACACTAGTAACAATACATTATAGACTTAATTTAGTTGGATTTCTTGGATTGAGTATTATAGGAGTAACATATAGGTTTTATCCTCCTACTATAGGAAATTTCTTTGCTGCAAAAAAGTCAACTGCTATAGCTTCTGTTTCTTTAATAACTATTGGACTATATATGGAACTATTCGGTGTCTTTCAAAGATTATCTATTCTAACAAAAATAGGACAAATAATTGTGTTAACTGGCTGTATAATATATGCATATCTTATACTTGGCTTAACCTATGAAAAATCCAAAAGATAAAATTAACTAAAAAACAAAAAAGATTTGAAAGATACAAAATAATATGTAAAGATCTAAAATATATAACTCTCAAGTCTATCTATTTTTTTTAAAAAAACAGAGTGATATAGAAAATAAAATAAGTTCCCGTGATGATTGTAAAACCATAATGATAGGTGAAAAAATACCCGCAAATGCTGGATTAGAATATGAAAATTCAAAAAAAGTAGCTTATATGTTAATTTTATCCATTTTAGTATTACTTTATATATTATCTATAATCTATATATTATTTATATTATAGAATATTTCAACAAACACATATATAAAAGCGAATATAACTTATTATATTCAAATACTAACATTTTTCAAATTAAATATTCGAAAAGAAATATAGATTATATTTTTTTATTCTTCTCTAAATAAAATAATTTTTTAGTGTTTTTTGTTTTTGGATCCGTTAAATAATACCTCTGCCATCTTACTGGCTATATATACAAAAAAGTTTGTGAGATGAACTAAAAATATTTAAAAAGATTCCTAGTATTGTTGGAAAAATAGTTTCTGGAATACTTTCAATTGTCCATATAACTGGTTTTCCATTTATCTACCGAACTAAATACTGTGTGGTGTATTAATTATTGATGAAACCATTGAGAGTCCGGTTACAAAACCTAAATCACAAAAAATTAACAACCCCTAACTAAAATTTTAACATAAGAAAACTAAGTCCTTGCTTAATGGAACTATCTGAAGTATAGCTTATAATGTACCTGTGATGTTGCCTTTGAATCCAATATCAGGCGGGTTGCCCCATCCTAATATTTAATAAAGACTTTGTAAGCTGTCTTTCAAATATTGTTATAAGTCTAATTACAAAAAGTAATATTGCAAGTACAATAATCTCTAAAATAATTATGGACAGACTTATCTCTGATATGAACTAAACTAATAAAAGTGCTATATAAAATATCAAATAGAAATGACAGTAAAGGATAGAATAGATTTTTATATTTTTGTAGTTGGATGATTGGACATGGAAATTTCATAGAGTTATGATTTTACTTTTCCATTATTAATATATGATTTTTAATTTTGTTTTTTTTTGGTTTTTGATTTTAGATTAAATATGTTTATTTTTAGTTGAAATATTTATTTAATTCACTGTAGTTATTTCAATTTAATGGAGTAACAAGTTCGGGATTAATCCTAACAATATATAAATACAATTTCTATATATGGTAATAAATATAGAGGAAAGAAAATAAACAAAAAGATAAAAAGGAATTTATCTGGTCATATAATCTTGAACTTGATAAACATAAAAATAATAGAGATATTATTAAAAAAGAGGCTATTGAGGCTGTTGAAAGTACAGCTAGTGGCTATTTTGTAAATTTAGTTACACATGAAAATCATGGTCATCCATCGAATTATTTATATAATATATTAAAAGAAGAATTTGGAGATAAAATAAAAACAGAATACGTAGACCAATGTGGATGTGGTGGATATGTAACAAGAGTGTATATTAACTGATTCCATTCCTATTTTTCCTTTTTTATATTGATAAATGAGAAGTATCTTTTTAAACAATATAATTTGGATTATTTTCATTATATGGTCTTTGATAAATTAGTTTAAGTTATTATTTTTATATTTTTTAATAGTTGAATATCCTGTTTCTAATATAAGCCATATTATAGCGAGTAGAGAGGGAAATATAGAGATAAATAATGCAATTAATAAAATTAAAAATCCAAGTTGAAATCCCACTAATATAGCTAATAGAAAACCAAAAAGTAGTCCTAGTCCAATTATAATACCTGTCCCTATAAGTAGCCACCGTTGATATTGGTTAAAACCTAAAATGTCTTCTTGTCCCAGAAGTGTAGGTAGAGCTATACCTATACTTATAAGTCCAAGAAATAGTATTGTGAATATAGTTCCAAAGAAATAAGCTAGACCTGTAACAAATCCTTCACTATTTTCCGGTGGTTGGGGTAGAGTTGCCAGTGAATAAATTAATATAGTTGCACCTATAAATCCAATAATGATCAATATAGATCGAAGCCCCTGAATAAAGAATATCTTTAGTTTTTTATTCATAATCAGATCCACTAAAGGATTAAAAATAAGATGGTAGATAAATTTTAAATATTTTGATTATAATTCTAATTTATTTTTGTATATATCTTTATTTTTTTAATACATTTTCTTTTATATAGCTGTCATGTCTTGCATTATATATTATTTTTATTTTGTTAGTTTCTGGTAATCCAATACAGGTTAGTCGTATATTCTTTTCATCTATGTCATTTATTCCAAGAACTTGTTGTCCGGGCATTTCTATTTCTCCTTTTTTAATAATCGCTGAACATGTAGCACAGTTTCCAGATCTACATGAATATGGCCAATTTAACCCGGCTTTTTCTGTTGCATCTAATATATACTCATATTTTTTTACCTTTATTTTTCCATAGTTCTCACTGGAAAGATCCGCTTTTTCAGCTCTTTCAAATATGTTATCTTTTTTTATATCCCAGTTTTTTTCTTCTATTATTTTATAATTAATATATTCAACTTCTGGCATCTATATAAATTTTTGTTATTTAAAATATCTATATCTTTTTATTTTTTATATAAAAATATAATATTTAATAAAAAATTAAGTTTTAAATATTATTTATTTTTTCGATTAAACTTATGATTATTTTTTTGATTTATATTCCTGCTTTGGTTTTTTACCGTTATAGTTTTTTGGTATATAACTACAGAGAGGATCACCAGATAGAGGATCTTTTGTGTAAGCATAGGCTCTTGATCTGCTTCCACCACAAATATATTTATATCTGCATTCACCACATTTTCCTTTAAGTTTTTTGGGATTTCTTAAAGACTTAAATAGAGATGAATTTTGATATATATCTATAATACTTCCCTCCTTCACATTTCCTGCTGATTTTGGTAGGAAACCTGATGGATAAACCTCTCCTGTATGGTTTATAAATACAAATCCGTTTCCCGCTGTAACACCTGTTTTTCTCCCTATATTATTGGGTGATTCTTTGTTTGTACTTTTTTTGTTTTCTTGTATTACTACTCTTCTATAGTGTGGTGCTTCTGTTGTTTTAATATTAAATTCCTCTTTTTTGTCTACCGTTGATAACCATCTCATGACTTTTTCTGCTTTTTCAGGGGAAATAGGATTAAGTAAACTTCCTCTTCCGATAGGAACAAGGAAAAACACTGACCATAAAACGGGGTCTAGTTCAGATACTAATTTACGTATCTTTTTTATATCTTGGACTGTTTCTTTACAGATAGTAGTATTAATTTGTAGAGGAAGCCCTATATCTTTCACCTTTTTTGCAGCTTTAATAGTTTGATTAAAACTTCCTTTTTGTTGACGAAATCTATCATGAGATTCTTCAGTTGCACCATCAATACTTAAAGCCATCCTGCGCAGTCCATAATTTTTAAGGTCTTTAATTATTTCTGGCGTTAGTGAACTAGTACCGCTTGGTGTCATAGTTATTTTTAGTCCTATGTCTGTTCCATATTCTATAAGATTTAATGTATCTTCTCTCATCATTGGATCCCCGCCTGAAAGTACAACTAGTTGTTCTTCATCAAATTTTCTTATATTTTTTAGAAGGTTTTTACCTTCTTTTGTTGTTAATTCGTCTGGATGTCGATTTGGTTTAGAATCTGCTCTGCAATGTATACATGAAAGATTACATGCCTGAGTTAACTCCCAGATAACAACAAATGGCCTTTCATCAAAATTAATATTTTTATATTTCATAATCTATAATTTACAAAGTTTAAAATTATACTGGCATCTTTCGAAAAAACATAATCATTTGTTTTGTATATTATAAATTCATCCTTAACACCTAATTTATCCAAACTCTTATATAAATGTTTAATTGGTTCATTTTTGTTGATTGACATCATTATAGTATTTATTGATATTCTATAACCCAAAATTAATTCCCTAACATGTATGGTATTTTATAAGTAGAGTAGGTTTAATTTGAACATTTTATTTGATTTTTATTTTTTAGTTTATTTATATAAAAATAGTTATATTACATATCTTACAAAATTGTTATGTATATTTTAAATACTATATTTTCTATAAAAAACTTTATAAAATTAAAAACTAAATAAAAGAACAACATACAGATAATTATATAGAATATATTTTTTTGAAACATCTAAAATAATTCTTATATTTAAATTTTGTTGTGAACTTGTTCGCACATTCTAAGGAATTGAAAATTATGTTTATATTTTACCTAACTATAAAACCCGCAGTATAATGTGAATCAAAAATGTTTGAAACAACAAGAAGAAAAGTCCTAAAAGCAGCAGGGGTAGGTAGTGTAGCAACACTCGCTGGATGTATGGGTGGACAGAGCCAAAAAGTAGCGGACCAAAACCCTAACTCTATATCTTCATCTCAAGAAGGTAGAACAGCAGATAAAATAGCTGCGGATCCCACAAATATACCTCAACCAATAGATAGAAAAACTTCTAAAACTCATAATATAACTCTAAGAGCACAAGAACTAGTAGGTGAAATCGAACCTGGAGTTAAATTCAACTATATGACGTTTAATGAAAGAATACCGGGCCCTATGATAAGGGTAAGACAAGGAGATACTATATATCTAACCCTTGAAAACCCAGAAACCAATAATATGATCCACAATGTAGACTTTCATGCAGTATATGGAACAGGGGGAGGCGCAGAAGCTACAACCGTAAATCCGGGAGAAGAAGAAACAATTAAATTTAAAGCAACTTATCCAGGAGCCTACATATATCATTGTGCAGTTCCAAACCTAGATTATCATATATCTAGTGGTATGTTCGGAATGATAGTAGTAGAACCAAGAAAAGGATTACCAAACGTTGATAAAGAATTCTATCTTGGACAACACGAGGTATACACAGATAAGCCAGCAGGAAAAAAAGGCCAACATAACTTTGATTTCGATGCGATGAAAAATGAACAACCAACATATGTATTACTTAACGGAGAAAAATATGCATATGCATCTAGTAATTATGGTCCATTAAAGGCTAAAAAGGGAGATAGAGTTCGAATTTTTATGGTTACTGGAGGACCTAATATTACATCCAATTTTCATCCTATAGGAAATGTATGGAAAGAAGCTTATCCACAAGGATCCTTATCTACTAATCCACAGACAGATATCCAAACAATAGATGTACCACCAGGCAGTTGTTTAGTAGCAGAAATGGATACACATGTCCCCGAAACTATCAAGCTTGTAGATCATGCACTATCCAGAGTAGCTCGCAAGGGCATGTTAGCTGAAATAAAGGTAAACGGAACTAAAAACACTGAAATATTTGACCCAAATCCCAGTACTGAAACCTCAACAAACAAATAGATAACTCATCTACAACCTACTAAAAAATGTATTTATTTATTGGTCCTATTGGGGCTCCTGAGATTGCTGTTATTGTTTTGCTTGCTGTGTTGTTATTTGGTGCTGATAAGATTCCAAAGATAGCAAGAAGTGCTGGTAAAGCACAAAAAGAATTCGAAAAAGCAAAAGTAGA
>JAHENH010000047.1 GCA_018609935.1 Halobacteriales archaeon
TTGGGTTTAGCGGTTGGACCACGTGACGCACGTAGCAAGTTTATTCAAACCCAAATCTATACCGACTATTCCCCTATATTCTTTTTTAGGTCTAACTGTTTTTGATGCTGAAAGATGCAGCTCAAACCCATATCCTTTCTTTACTATTTTCGAGTCATGGATCTCAAAGTTTTCCTCGATCTCCGTATGTGGCTCTATGGGTACAGTAACGCCACCATATATATCTGCTATAGGTATCGTTGCCCAATAGTCGAACATCTCTGTATTCTTTGATTTTTCTACTTTGAAGGTATCATTACGTAAAAAGAGAGGATATTCTTTTTCTTTCAGTTTATCTTTTTCAATATATTTGTCTAGTGCTTGTTTTGTTGCGGAATACAAGTCTGCATCTTCATCTCTGATGTATCTTTGAGTATTTCTGTATTCTTTTTTGATTGCTTTTATCTTGTTTTTGTTCGGATCTGTTATACTACAGATAATGGTTTTTTCAGCTTCAACTTTCATTTTCGACTTCTTCTAATAGTTCCCTAATAATCTCATAGTAGGGCTGGTTACGGTGGATTTTTCTTTGTTTTAGAGTTTCTCTTAGTTCAACTGGGATTTTTATTGAAGTCATCTCTTCATCCATACTACCATTTACTACATAAGTAGTAAGTGATTATTACTTATAAATCTTTTCTCCAATACTCGTAAGGAAGTCCATGTAACCCCCACCTAACAAAGTTAGGAAGGAGACTTACCACTCCCTTACAAACCCACTAAAGTTAAAAATCTTAAAATATAAACAAATATAAAAAATAATTAGGTAGTATATTTATTTTTTAGTTTAAGAGAGAGAGGAAAAGATAAAAAAATATATCTATTCATTTAAATGTTTTGGTTTCCTATTAGACCCCCCTCCCCCTTGTTTCAAGTGGAAACCTAAAAAACATAATCAACCTAATTTAACTAGCAATAAAATAAAAAAATAACATAGACATATATATGTTGAATATCCATTCTATACAGTTGTTTCTTCAATACTTTATAACATCATAGACAACAGAAATAGACATTATAGAATAGGAAAAAGATAGACCTAAACAATTTCTACGAAAATAATTTAATTACATCCCGTTAAAACCATATATAGATAAATAAAAAGAGAAGTTTATACATAGAAAACCAACAAAAAATTTATAAATATCCAAGATAATCTTATTTTATTCAATAGTTTAAATCCATATCTCTTATTTTTTTATTTTTTGTAAATATCAAATAGTTAAATTTTTTTGGAGTTTTTATATACCAGTATAACATTAATAGTAAATGTGAATAATAGCTCTACAGAAGAAAAGATAATAGAGCTACTTAGAAAAAACGCTCGTGCTTCATATAGTGAGATAGCTGAAAAAGTAGAAGTTAGTGAGCCTACAGTACGTAAATTTATACAAAACTTAGAAAATAATGAAGCTATACTTGGATATTCTGCGGAAGTTGATCCTAAAAAATTAAAAAATGAAACAATAGCAATTGTTGGAATAGATACTGAAAACGATAGTTTTTTAGGTGTTATTGAGTCTCTTAAAGATATATTTGAAGTCACTGAAATATATACTAGTAGTGGAGACCATGAAATTATGATAAAAGTCTCTTCTGAAAATAATGAAAGCCTTCATAGAACTATATCTGAAAAAATCTCTAATATAGAAGGTATTAAGGCTTCCTATCCTTCCATTCTACATGAAAGAATTAAATAAAGTTAGATGATTAATTCTTTTTAACTTTAAAAATTTATATTATTTTTAATAAATAAATATTCTAAAATTTTTTTAACTTGAAAAAATCAAAATAAAAATATAAATTAATAATACACAATTATAAATCTTTAAAGATGTCAGAAAACCTCCATACATATAATATAGAACCAAAAGATACTAGCCAAGAGTAGGATCTAAATCATATAACGAAACATACTATATCGGTTTGTACAAGCAAAAATAAAATTAAAATATAATATAATGTTTAAGAAATTTGTAAATAATTTATATATCTATAAATAAACTAATTATTAGGTTTTATTATATAAATTTTTTAGGTTAAAACGGAAACAGTAGTCGTACTGTTCCTAGATATGGTAGTCTATATTTAGCTTTTCCTTTAATCCATTTCGTCTTAACAATTGTGCTAATTCCTCCAACTTGATCATAGAATTGGTTATTATCTCCTTTAGTTAAAAACCCGGTATGGTCCGCAATTATATTTTTATCTTGGATTTTTATTTTTTCACCTTTTTCAACAAACATCATAGCTCTATGTATAACAGGCTGTCTATTTGGATCTCCATTAGGTATATATACTATTACATCTCCTGCCATCCCAAATCTATTATAACCTATATTTTGTCCTTGTTGGTTTGTTATTATTCCACAAGTACATTGTGTTTCTACTCCACTAGGAATAAATTTTTGTTGATCTACTATAACTACTAAGTCACCTTTGTTCATATGGGGCTCCATACTTTCACTTTTTATAGCTACCATAGGCGGCCATATACCAGAAAAAGAATATAAAATAAAACCTATTATTAAGACAATTAAAACAGAAACACCAATATCTTTAAGATAACTAAATACTATCTCCTTTTTTCTAGAATTTTTATCCTGGTTTTGTTCCTTTTTTTCTCCGCTATTTTCTCCTGTATTTCCCCCGGAACTCATACAAGTTTTTTTGTCTAACACAACCAATAATTGTTTTGATGAAGAAGAGAGACGTAGTAGAAAAACTAACCCAAAATGGGCTAAATGCAACACCTAAAGTAGTTAACCTAATTGCTAACAGAGGTGAAGAAACACTCAACACTATTTTAGAAAATGAAATAAATAAATCTATACTAGAATTAGAAGACATAGAAACATATGTATACAAACAAGGAAAAAAAGAAAACAAAAACCAAGAAAAAAAATCATTAAATAATAAAAAAAATAAACCTGATAACTCGGATAATAACCTAAAAACAAAAATTGGAGACCGATCAATAGAAAAAACAAAAAAAATAGAAAATAAAAAAGATGTTTCTAATAATTTTTCACATAATATATATAAAGATATAACAGGTAATTCAACATCTACTGGAGAATATGAAGATTTTAGAAAACTGTATAGACATAGATTTGAAAGACTTTCTGATATACTCCGCAGTAGACTTTCACCAACATCTATAGGAGACGTAAGAAAAAAAACAATAAACGAAATATCTATAGTTGGAATAGTTAAAGATATATGGACCACTAAATCTGGAAACTATATTCTAAAACTTGAAGACCCTACAGGAGAAATAAGCGTACATATTTCAGATAAAAAAGCAGAAAATATTGTTGGAGATGAAGTAATAGGTGTTAAAGGAAAATTACAAGATGATATAATATTTTCTGACACTATTTATTTTCCAGATATCCCAAGATCTAGAAAAAAACAAAATACGTCAAATAAAGAAACAAAAATAGCATTCGTGGGTGACCTACATGTAGGTTCTAACGAATTTGATGAAAAAAAATGGAGAAATTTTAAAAAATGGATATCTCAAAACGAACAAATAAAATATCTAGTAGTTGCAGGAGATCTCGCAGATGGAGTAGGAGTATATTCAGGACAAGAAAAAGAACTTGAGATACAAAGTATAAAAGAACAATACAAAAAATGTGCTGAACTTTTTACAGATATACCATTTGAGATAATAACAATACCTGGTAACCATGATGCAGTCCGAAGAGCTGAACCACAGCCTGCCTTACCTAAGGACCTTCAGAAACTTTTTGATAATAATGTTATATTTTCTGGAAATCCCTCAACAATTGAAATTGAAGGGGTAAAAATAGTTATGTATCATGGAACATCAATAAATCCTTTCGTAGAAAAAATACCAGAAGCATCACTAGAAAATCCAGAAACGGTTATGGAGATAATGCTTAAAAAAAGACATCTAGCTCCAATGCATGGAGATATAAGAATTGCACCAGAACACCAAGATTACCTCTTAATAGAAAATACACCTGATATTTTACATACAGGCCATTCTCATATCCGTGGAATAGGACGATATAAAGGTGTAACAATGATTAATTCAGGAGCCTGGCAAAAACAAACAAAATATCAAAAATCTAAAGGTATAAAACCAGATGTAGGATATGCTACAATTGTTGATCTTACAACACTAGAAATAGAAATAAGAAGCTTTTAGATATACTTTAGATTTCATAAATAGATATTTAAATTGATATTTTAGTATAAAATATTTCTATAGAGATTAGATTTTTTGTATATGCGAGGGGTAGGATTTGAACCTACGAACCCGCTAAGGGAGCGGATCTTGAGTCCGCCGCCTTTGGCCGCTCGGCAACCCTCGCATATATTTTTTATATTTTACTGACTTTTGTCTTTTTCTAACGAGATATTTGGTAAAATAGAGACACATCAACAAAATAATAACGATAGAATATTAATTAGAAATATATTATATAAAAATATATGAGGACAGCAACAATAAAACAAAACATCTTTGATAGTTTATTAGATGTCCTTTTAGGATTGTTGTCTATTTTCTATAGAAGTTTTTGGAGTTATGGTTGATTGAATTGTTACAAAAAATATTGGGTCTGTATGAATTAATGAATAAAGCTTCTTTGATATATGTTTATTTACTATTTTCTATACCCATAGATGGATGGAATTTATAGGTCTTTAAGGTTGGTTGAAGAAGAATTAGATGATATAGTTGAATCTATAGAACCACATATCGTATATATTGCAGCTAAAGATATATGTAAAGGAGGGAAACGTCTTAGGCCTGCTCTAGTTCTTTTATCATCTAAAGCAGTATCTGGTGAGATATCTAGAGAATCTATAAGATTTGCTGCAGGTGTTGAGTTAGTTCATATATCTTCTCTTATTGCTGATGATATTATAGACAGATCAGAATTAAGAAGAGGAAATACAAGTGTACATAATGCTTATGGTCATGAAGTAGCTGTCCTTACAAGTAATATACTTTTAGGTAAAGCTTTAGAAATAATTGATACAAAAAAGCCAGCTCTTTCAATGGCTAAAGCATTAAGAAAGCTTGGAGAAGGTGAAGCAATGGAGCTTTCAAAACAAGTGTGTTCTGTTGACGATTATTTAGATCTAGCGTATAAAAAAACTGCATCTTTATTTATTGCGTCATGCCAAATAGGAAGTATATCTGGTGGAGCATCAGAAAAAGAAAAAAAAGCTCTATCAAGTTATGGTAAACATCTTGGTATAGGTTTTCAGATTAGAGACGACATATTGGATGATACATCAACTAGAGAAAAATTAGGAAAACCAGTAGAAAAAGATTCATCACTAGAAAGGCCTTCTATGATTTCATTTATAGATAAGAAGAAAGCCCAAAAAAAAGCAAATAAACATGCTAATAATGCCAAAGAATCAATATCTAAAATAGGTGACAGTGAAACTATAGATATTCTCAGCGATCTAGCAGATTTCGCTGTGAAAAGGAAAAAATAACGATTTCTATCTTTCATCGAAACTAACTTAAAATTTGTATCTGTATTTTCCTTCACTTTATAGACAAAATGAGGCTTGCAGTACCTAACAAAGGAAGATTACATGATCCCTCGGTTAATCTCTTAGAACGCGCTGGTTTAGAGGTAAGTAATAGTAGAAGAGAACTATATGCAGATACTTCAGATCCTGAAATAACAGTTGTATATGCTAGAGCTGGAGATGTACCTGAATATGTAGCTGAAGGAGCAGCTGATGCTGGTATTACAGGGCTAGACCAAGTAAAAGAAGCTAGAGCTAACCTAGAACCATTATTAGATTTAGAGTTTGGTAGATGCACTCTCTGTCTAGCTTCTCCTAAATCTATGGATGTTAACGATCCTAAAGAACTTGAAGGTAAGAAAATTGCTACTGAATTCCCTAACACAACGCAGGATTATTTTGAAGAAAATAATATTAATGTAGAAATAGCAGAAGTCGAAGGAGCTACAGAAGCTACCCCAAGAGCTGGAATGGCAGATGCAATAGTCGATCTTGTGTCTACCGGAGCAACTTTGAGAGCTAATAATTTAGAGATTATTGAAGAGATATTAGAATCTAGTGTTTATCTATTTGCTAGACCCGATGCTTTAGATGAGGGAAACAAAATAACTGAGATAAGAACTGCATTAGAGAGTGTTGTTAAAGCAGATGGAAAGAGATATCTTATGATGAATGTACCTAAAGATTCACTTAACGAAGTTAGAGAAGCTGCTCCTGGGCTTAGTGGTCCAACTGTACTACCTGTAAAGTCTGGAGAAGATGAAAACATAATAAATAAAGGAATCGATAAAGAATCTGGTTTAGTAGCAGTACATGCTGTGGTAGATGAAAATGAAGTATATGATACAGTTAATAAAGTTAAAAATGCTGGGGCTAAAGATATACTTGTTACACCCATTGAAAGACTTGTAAAGTAAAAATTTTCTAGACTAAATACCCTTTAGATTAGTATTTATTTTGTTTTGTAAAATAAAAAAATAATAATATATTCTGAAAAATATAAATCGTAATTTAAATGTTACTCCCTAACACATCCTCAAGTAATGGCATATAATGATTTAGATTTGAAGATAATAAATCGGCTTTTGGAGGATGGTAGAGCTAGTCTAAGAAGTATAGCTGAAGAATTAGGTGTTTCTGTAACAACAGTAAGTAACCATATAAAAGCAATGGAGAAAGATGGTATAATAAAGGGATTTAAACCAGTACTTGATTATTCAGAGCTTGGATATACAGTTACTTGTGTATTAATGATAAAAGCCGAAGGAGAAGGTGTAAGAGAACTAACAGAAAAACTTGTTGATAAGGAATATTTCACTAATGTATATGAAGTAACAGGTGACTTTGACTTTATTGCTACAGGTAAATTTAAAGATACAGAAACTATGAATAGAGCTATAAAAGATTTATTAAATGATCCTAATGTACGTGAAACTAACACAAATGTCGTTCTTTCTACTGTTAAGGAAGAAAGCGAAATAACACCTTACTAGATATTTTTAGGTTCCCCCACAATTTCTAGGTTTCCACTTGAAACAAGGGGGAGGGGGGTCTAATAGGAAACCAAAACACTTAAATAAAACAAATAGAGGTGGGGGACAATAAAAGCTAGATATATCTACCTCTATCCTTTATTTCTTTAAGTTTATTTTTAATTCTGCTATTTTCTTTACTATACCCATTCCAAAAACATTCCATGACGTCATAATCTACTTCCGGTCTTTCCTGAATAACCTCCTCAAAAATATGTATATCCATCCCGAAATCCTCTATATCCCATGTTTTATAGGCTAATCCAAAATCAATTAAATATATTCTTTCATCAGTATTTATAAAATTTCTAGTAGTTGGATCACCATGTGCTATCCCAGAGGAGTGAAGATTAGATAAAATTCTGGCTATATCTTCTACATCTCTCTTTTCTATTTTTTTATCTTTTAACTCTTCACCTTCCAACCGTTCTAGGGTTATGCTATATTCTTTTTTATCGATATCTAAAACAATAGGTGTTGGGACGCCAGACTTTCTAGCTTTTGATAATAGCTTCACCTCTCTAGATGTCCTTTTTTTTCTTAACTTCTGATCTAGCGGTCTACAACGGTATTTTTTCGGTTTTCTATTCTTTATTACAGTATCTTTTACAAACTTAATATTTGCTTCAGCACCAATGATTCCACTATTAGTCTTTTCTTTTATTTCACCATCTTTTAGGGCTTTATCTTTTCTCCACATGATAGGTACAGACTCAGGCCTCCAGCCAGGTTTAACCTTACTTTTTTCAACCTCTATAAACTGATTTTCTTGTGCCATAAACCAACCTGTCACTGCTATCATTGCAGCATTATCTGTGAGATATTCTAAAGAAGGTGAATAAAATTTAGCACCTCGCTGATTACACATTATTTCAAGCATTTCACGTAGGCGGGAATTACTAGATACCCCCCCTCCTACTACAAGTGTGTCCTTTCCAGTCAAAGAAAGAGCTCTCTCAGAAACTTCAGTTAACATAGAAAAAATATTCTCTTGAAGCGAAAAAGCGATTTTTTCCAACTCAACTATTCCATTATCAAATTTTTGTTGAGCTGCATTTACTAGTCCAGAAAAAGCTAGATCCATACCCTTAACAGTGTAAGGAAGATCAATATAGCCATCCTCATCTACATCTTCAGCTAATTTTTCTATTTTAGGGCCGCCTGGATGTGATAAACCTACATGTCTAGCAAACTTATCTAAAGCATTACCTGCGCCAGTATCAAAAGTTTCACCAAGAACATGATATTTTCCCTTATTATATGTTGTAACCAATGTATTAGCACCAGCTGCATCTAATACAACAGGATCCTCAAATCCGGACAAATATCTCCCCATTTCTATATGAGCTATAGTATGATTAACACCAATAAGAGGAAGATCAAGTTGTAAAGAAAGAGCTCTAGCAGCAGTCCCAGTAACTCTTAAGCAAGGTCCAAGGCCAGGACCCATCGAGAATGCTATTGCATCTATATCTTCTTTATCTTCTAAAGCATCATCAATAACATCATCTATAGAAGATGCAATATGTTCACTAGCCTCCCTAGGATGTATCCCTCCAGATTGAGGTTGATAAGGATTCGAAACTAACGTCTCTATACCTTCATCGCTATCAAAAAGGGAAGCACTAGCATTCCATGCAGTACCTTCTATCCCAAATATCTTCATATTATATAAGGCTAGAAAACTGTCCGCTATTTCATCTTAGAAAAATATATTAAACAACTATATATTATTTCTCTTCAGAATAACCACATTTCCCGCAATGCTTTCTATCTTCATGGTCAGCTAAAAAAGCAAGATCGCAGTTAGGACATCTATCCTTTATTGTTTCAACACTACCATCTTCTACTTTATAATATTCATAATAACTCATTCTTCCTCGCTACCAACTTCTTTTTCTTCTTTTTCTGTTTCTTGTTTGTTTTCTATTTCTCCATCCTTTTGTTTTTCTATTTTATTTCTTTCCAACATATACTCTTCCTCAAGCTCCTTTGCAGCTTTTGGAGATTCATATATTTTCGCTTTACCTAGTGTTTCATTCATACCAAATCTTGTTCCAAGATTTTCTATTATAACCTCGTCTGTTTTCTTATCTAATTTTGCTGCTAGAGAATCCCTAACAGCAAGCCTTTCAGGAGTTTCCTCCCCTACAACAACGAATTCTATCTCTGTCCTCTCTAATAATCCGTTCTTTTGTTCTTCTACAATTTGTACTTCCATTGTGGTTATCTAGAAACGCTAACAATTAAGTTTCTCCCTTTCTATCATACCTAAATATAAGTATATATAAGATATTCCACTCGAAATAATGGGGGGGTAGTGGTAGAATATATAAAAGTTATATAAAAATTATAAGCAAAAAACAGCGTCCATCATCTAGAAAAATAAATCCTAAAACTAAGATATACATATATTTTAAGTTAAGATTGTTATTTTGAGGTGAAGAGGATACTAACCTTGTTTGGAGATATTGTGGATATTTCTAGAAAAATTGTACTTAGTACTCTATATGAACCATAGGAACTAAGAGAGACTAATTTATTTAGTTTTATCTCTATAACTTAGTTTTAGAAAAAAAGAAATTTTTATTTTTAGGGGATGAAGTATTTTTACAGACGAGACTGAAACGAAATATCCATTGGTTCTATTGCTGGATCGCTTAATACGGCTTCTTTTGCTTCTTTTTTAGGGAGACTGGGGGATATTTCTCTTGTTCTTCCATATCTGCCTTTTGATACTACTACTGAACTCACTAGCCCCAACATATCTAGTTCGTCTATGAGGTCTACTACTCTACGTTGAGTTAGAACCTCTATATTTGATTTATTACATATTTTTTTGTATGTTCTATAGACTTCTCCTGTCTCCATGTCTTCTTCATTTTTTTCGGATTTTTTTGCTTGTGATAGTAATATTATACTGTGTAGTATGGCTTTAGATTGTGTTGGCAGACCATCTACAACTTCTACTGTTCTGTCTACTTCTATTTTTTCTTTTGCTTTTCTTACATGTTTTTCTTCTACTTTTGAGGATCCAGATCTTTCTGATAGTTCCCCCGCTGTTCTTAGAAGATCTAGAGCTTTTCTGGCGTCTCCATGTTCACTTGCTGCAAAAGCGGAACATAGGGGTACTACTGCTACATCTAATACATTATCTTTAAAAGCTTTCTCGGCTCTTTGTTCTAGGATATCTTGGAGTTGTCTAGCATCGTATGGTGAGAAAACAACTTCTTCTTCTCCTAGAGATGATTTAACTCTTGGATCTAGATGTCTTGTAAACCTTACGTCGTTTGATATACCTATAACAGAGATTCTGGCTTTGTTTAGTTCGGAATTCATTCTGGAGAGATTATATAGTACTCCATCCCCGTCTTTTTCTACTAATCTATCTATTTCGTCTAGCATAACTACAACTACTCTTTCTTTCGAATCTACTGCTTCAAAGAAGACGTCATATACTCTATCTGTAGGCCATCCTGTTTCTGGTACGTCTTCTCTACCGAATCCATGCGCTAGTCTTGCAAGTACTCTATAGTTTGTATCTACTCTTTCACAGTTTATATATTCTACTTGGCATGGTATCCCATGTTTGTTTCCTGCTTCTTCTAGTTCTCCAGCTACTAGTTTGGCACTTGCTGTTTTACCTGTACCTGTTTTTCCATACACTATTATATTGGATGGTGTTTCCCCTCTTAATGCTGGTACTAAGAGTGAAGCTAGAGCTTCTACTTCCCCGTCTCTATGGGGTAATTTTTTAGGTACATATGAATGTTGTAGAACTTCTCTGTCTTTGAATACATCTCCTCCTTCAAGTAGTTCGTCAAATATTCCTTCTCCACTCGGAAGGTCCGAGTGCTCAGTATTGTTTTTTCCTGTCTTCATATATTTTTTATAGTCCAGTTGAAACAAGGGTGTCGGACGAGATAATATAACTTTTTTGATATAATAAATAGTTTTCGGTGCAATAAACACCCCCCTATGTTTCAAGTGGAGATTATGTCTGACGCAGATTTATTTAATTACGGAACAACTCAGATTAAAATGGTATTAAGTAGAATAAGGAGGAAACTCTCGAGAGCATTAGAAATATTCGGGAGTGAGGGAAAGGCACGTGTAGGCATATATGGACCACCAAACGCAGGAAAATGTCTTGCACCAAACGAAAAAGTATTACTATCAGATGGTAAACATAAAAGAATAGATGAAATATATAGAGAAATAAAAAACCATGGAGGAAAACAAATAAACAAAAACCCAAACGAAAAATGGATAAAGTGCGACAAAGATCTAAAGGTACCTTCAGCATCTGAAAATCTAGAGATACAGCAAAATCAGATATCTTACGCATTCAGACAAAAATACGAAGGACCAATGTATGAAATAGAAACCATGTACGGAAGAAAAATAACAGTAAGCCCCCAACACCCATTTATCACCCCTACAAATAATGGGATAAACACAAAAAAAGCAAAAAACATAGAAAAAGACGACAAAATAGCTCTACTAAAAAAATACACACCCAGAAACCCTAAAAAAATCAAGAAAAAAATAACTACAGACGGTGGAAAACTAACTAAAAATAATAACAGAAAACAAGAAATACTACAACTCATAGCATATTTAACAACAAAAGCCAACCATACAAACAAATATATAGAATTTGTAGACCAAGACCCACAAACAACTCACAAAATAAAATCCTTACTAGAAAAACAAAATATAAAATTTATATTCGACAATTCACTGAATCCCGCTAAAATAAAGATAAATAAATCCTCACTTAAGAAAAACATAGACTATAATATAAAAGATAAAAAAATACCTGACAAACTACTAAAATCTGGGATTGAAACTACTAAAACCTTCATAAAAGAGGTTTTTAAGTATAATGGAAAAATCGAAAAAACAAAACGAAAAATAAAGATCAAATTCCAATCTAACTCTAGAGACTTAATTGTAGATGTTCAACTACTATTAAATAAATTTGGTGTTATCGGAAAAATAAAAGAAAACACACACCAATATGAATTATTAATACAAGAAAGAAATCTAAAAACACTTCAAAAAATCCTTGACCTAAACAACATAGACACTCAAACAGAAAACTCACTAGACACCAAAATAAAATCAACTAAAGATAGAAAACAAACCAAGAGAAACATAAAAAAGAAAGAAAATCCACAAAAACAAGATATAACATGGGATAGAATAAAAGATATAGAAAAGATAGACTATAACGGCTATATATATGATTTAACAATAGAAGAAAACCATACATTCACTACACATGAAGGACTTATAGTACATAATACAACACTAGCAAACCGTATATCAGAAGACTGGACAGGAGAGACAGTAGGATCAGAATCAAGTGTACCACATGAAACTAGGAAAGCCCAAAGAAAAAAAGACATAACAATACAGAGTAACGGAGCCTCATTAACACTGGATATAGTAGATACACCAGGAGTAGCTACAAAAGTTGATTATGAAGACTTTATGGAATATGGACTAGAACAGGAAGACGCAGTAAAAAGATCAAGGGAGGCTACTGAAGGTGTAGCAGAAGCTATGGGATGGCTTAAAGAAGATCTAGATGGAGTGGTATATGTATTAGACTCAACTTTGGACCCATTCACACAAGTAAATACAATGCTTATAGGTATAATTGAATCAAGAAGTCTTCCAGTCCTTGTTGTTGCAAATAAAATCGACCTAGATGATTCCTCTGAAAAAAGAGTTCAGGAAGCGTTTCCACAACATGAAACAGTACCACTAAGCGCTCTAGAAGGAAATAATATACAAAATCTATATGATAAAATGGCAGAAAAATTTGTCTAAAAATGAGTAAAATGAAGAAAAAACAACAAAACAAATACCACAAACAAAGGTGGGAAAACTAAGATGACAGAAGAACTGGATGAAGTACATGGAGTTAGAGTAGATATGGTGAGCGCAGATAGGATAAAAGATATGAATACAACAGAAAAAATAAGATTCATCTTAGATGATGTAAGAGAGGGAAAGGTTGTGATACTGGAATCAGGCCTAACACCTGAGGAAGAATCGAAACTAATAGAAGCAACAATGAGAGAAATAAACCCAGATGATTTTTCAGGGATTGAGATAGAATCATATCCAAAACATGGGAGTTCAGGAATTCTAAAGAGACTGTTTTCTTCAGATCCAAAACTAACAATAGTAGGACCTGCGAACAGAGTTGAAACATTACATAAAGAAGAAGACCTGATAAGTACTGTGTTTTCACCATAAATAGATGCCTCATCGTTGTCTAGGGTGTGGAAAACGTTTTGAAGACGGATCAAAAGAAATACTTGAGGGCTGCCCAAAATGTAGTGGAGAAAAATTTCTATTTGTTCAAGAAGAAATAGAGAAAAAATTTGAAAACCCACAAGAAGTAGACCTAGAAAAAATAAAAAAACAAAAAAAGAAAAGACAAGAAAAACACAAGGAGAAACAAAAACATAAAGAAATTCAAAAAGAGAAAAAAGAAAAAAAACAACAAAAACAGGATAAAAATACGGTATATAAAAAACTTGGTGAACAGTTCGAGGGAGTTAAAATAATAGAACCTGGGAGCTATGAACTAAACCTAACTAAGTTATATGAAAGAGACGAAAAAATAATAGCTCTAGAAGAAGACGGAAGATATCGAGTAGTATTTCCAGAATCTTGGATTGGAGATAACAAAAACAAATGACATTCTCTACAATCAAAAGGAAGAAGGTATACCCACTCCATATCTCCGGTTTATAGTTATAGAAATACCTAAAAAGGTCTTGGTGTCCAAAGGCTTAACCTTCTTCTGCCATACTCTTTTGATGTCTAATTAAGTCTATTATGTTTCTTATTTGGCATAGCTAATATAGTTTCAGTATACAAAAATGTAAGTAGTGCTATTGTATTCTCCCATTAAAACGAAGAGGTCTTATTTCCCCCCATACAAACCAATTAAGATAAAGACTATCTATTTTTAAGTTATCTACATGGATATTTTGCGAAGGGAATTTAAACTATGGAGTCATCGAATCAATTGTGGAATCTGTTGTAGTCTCTATAGGGGGTTCAGTGTTTAATCTCTCTCCAGATGGTGTTTCAAGTTATTCTAATGTAGTTGAAAGGATATCTGAAAGATGTAGTATAGGGGCTGTAGTAGGTGGAGGGGAGGTTGCACGTAAATATATCGATATTGCTAGACAGCTTGGGTGTGGTGAAGCTGTATGTGATGATCTTGGAATTAGTGTAACTCATCTAAATGCACAACTCTTGGCTTCATCTATTGATGGTGGATTTTTTGTTGAAAATCATAAAAAAGCAAATGAAATAATAAATCGAGATGGTACCCCAATAATGGGGGGTACTGTTCCGGGGCATACTACAGATGCAGTAGCTGCAGTTCTAGCTGAATATATAGATGCCGATCTTTTGGTTTATGCTACAAATGTGGATGGTGTCTATACAAAGGATCCAAAAAAGGAAGGGGCTAGACGATTTGAAAAAATGAGTTATGATGAGCTTATTGATGTAGCTATAAAGGATAAAAGAAAAGCAGGTGGAAGTGCAGTTATAGATTTTTTAGCAGCCAGATTTATAGAAAGAAGTAATATAAAAACACTTGTTTTAGATGGTGGAAACCCAAAAAAAGTATTTAGTGCTATATTTGAAGAAGACAAAGACGGGGTTACAGAAATAACACCAGATACATAGTATAGATTAAATATTATTGTATTTACTATAAAAAGGTATATTTATTAAAGAAATATAAAAAATGTTTTTATATGTTTTATTTTAGTTTTTAAACAATAAATTAAGAATAGAAAGAAGGTAACTAGACATATAAGGAGAAAATAGATGAGTGATAATAAAATGTTTTGGGCGGAAAAATCGGCAGATGAACTAGTTGAATCTGGAAAAAACCCGGTGATAAAGGGTGGGGTGTCTCCCTCTGGAATACCCCATCTTGGGAATTTCAATGAAGTATTAAGAGGGTTCTTTGTAAAACATCAACTAGAAAAGAAGGGAGTTGATGTAGTACAAGTTTTTACTAGAGATGATAGGGATCCTCTTAGAAAAGTACCAGAAAATCTAGCTGATTCTGAAGGTAAAATAGTCACTATTGATGATAGTGAACGTAGTAAGCTAAAAAAGTATGTTGGAAGACCATATGTAGATATACCTGATCCATTTGGTTGTTGTAGTTCTTGGGCTGATCATTTTGGTAATCTTCTTGAAGAGAGTGCAAGAAAGCTACAGTTAGATGTGGATTTTATTTCTACTGATTCTCTCTATTCCGGTGGTAAAATGGAAGATTCTGTTGAGACGGTTCTCTCATCACTTGATAAATCACGGAAAATACTTGGAAGATTTCAGGATCTATCTAGTGATTATATACCTTTTATGCCTATATGTTCAAGCTGTGGAAAAATAACAGCAACACCACTATCTGTAGATATAGATGAAAAAACAGTAAAGTATAGATGTGATAGGGCTGATCTTTCTGGTGTTAAAATAGAAGGATGCGGAAATGAAGATATAACTTCTTTTAATGAGGGTAAACTTCCTTGGAGGTTTGAATGGCCGGCACAATGGAAAGCATTAGATGTGGGGTTTGAGCCTTTTGGTAAAGATCATCTAAGCTCATGGAATAGTGGAAAAGCAATAGCAGAAGAAATTCTAGATATAAAACCCCCTGAGACCCTTGTTTATGAATTCTTTTTAGTTGATGGTGAAAAAATGTCTGCAAGTAGAGGTAATGTCTATACAGTCCCTGAACTTTTAGAGATGATAGAACCAGAAGTTTTACTTTATTTCTTTGCGCTGGATCCTTCAAAACAACGTGATTTCAAAGTAGAGGGGCTGCACCATCTTGTAAATGAATTTGATCGACTAGAATCAATCTATACAGGCCAAAAAGAACCTGCGGACAAACATGAGGAACTTTTATCCAATATATATCCTGCATTCATACAAAGCAGTCTTGAAATAGAAAAAATAGAAGACCTAGAAAATATAAATAGACCTCCGTATACTTTTGCTGCAATGGTTGGAGTTTCAGAAAACAAAAATGCAATAATAGATACATTAAAACGTTCAGGCCATCTTCCAGAAAATCCAAAAGATATAGAGATAGATATATCCATCAATAGAGTAAATTTAGCTAGAAATTGGGCTAGAAGACTTAAAAACCAATACTATATAGAAATAATTGAAGAACCACCAAACATAGACTTCGATAAACCTATACAGCAAGCTCTAAATCACCTATCAAGCTATATACAAAAAGGACATACTGCAGACGAAATACAAGATAAAGTCTTCCAGACAGCTAGAAAATATGATATAGATCCATCTGAACTTTTCTCTGCTGCATATCAACTCCTTTTAGGACAAAAAAGCGGGCCACGTCTAGGACCACTAATAACTGCACTCGACGAAGAATTTGTCTCAAATAGACTTAAAATACATTGACATACCATCCATATATTATTGAAGCCTCAACTTGAAGAAACAACTAATTAAATATTAGGTCTAAACCTATATTCTTGAACCTAATAATTTTTTACAGGTATTAATAAACATAGCTAAGATATTTGATTATCTATAAGTAATATAAAATAGAAGAGCAACTAGATAGTTGAAATTGACTATATATTTTTTTGTTATTTATTTTAAAAATCAATATACATTATATTTTAGAGTTTTAATGTGTATTATGTTGTTCTTTATATATACTGAGGGTGTTTTATGGTTTTAGATCCTAGTGACCTTCCTGTTGATTCTGACAAACTTGTTGATCTTGTAGAGAGATATGGAAGTCCCTTATATGTTACTAATGGTGAAATTATTGAGGAGAGATATAAGGAGATAGATGATTGTTTTTCTTCCGGTTCTGTTTATTATTCTGCTAAAGCTAATACTAATATACGGATACTTGAGTTATTAAAGAATGTTGGTGCCGGACTAGATGCGGTTTCTTTAGGGGAGATTGTTGCTGGAGAAAAAGCTGGTTTCACAAAAGATAATATGATGTATACTGGGGTAAACCCTCCTGAAGACGAGCTTATAGGTGTGGTCGAAAAAAATATAAAAATAAATGTTGATTCAGATATGGAGCTTGATAGGTTAGCATCTATCAACCAAGAAAAAGAAATAGACAAAATAGGTGTCCGTGTAGATCCCGGAATAGGTGCAGGACATAGTGAAGAAGTTGTAACTGGGGGTGGAACTAAGTTCGGTGTTAGAAATCCAATAAATATATATAAGAAAGCAGAGAGGTATGGTCTGAATCCTGTGGGTATACATATGCATATAGGTAGTGGTATAGTAGATATAGACCCATACATTGAAGCTATAGACAGTCTTGTTGAAATAATAGAAAAAATAGAGAAATTAGGTATTGAACTAGAATATATAGATATAGGAGGGGGTTTCGGAGTTCCATATAGACCAGGAGATGAAAAAATAGACATCGAAAAATTATCTAAAAAAATTGAGGAAAGATATAGTTTTAAGTCTGAATTAATAATTGAGCCTGGACGTTATCTAGTTGCAGATTCTACTGTCTTTCTAACAAAAGTAAACACTATAAAGGATAGATTTATAGGTGTTGATGGAGGGTTTAATATGTTTCCAAGACCTGCATTATATGGTTCCTATCATCATATAACAAATCTATCTAGGAATTCAGATACAGATAAACAGAACTTCCATATAGTAGGGCCTCTATGCGAATCAGGAGATATATTAGCTAAAGACAGATCTCTATCCCCTCCTAAACAAGGTGATATACTCGGATTTCATACAGCTGGTGCTTATTGTTTTTCTATGGCTTCCAATTATAACTCCAGTAGACGTCCTCCTGAAGTATTAATAAAAAATAATACATCTACATTGATACGTAGGAGAGAAACTTATGAAGACCTTTTTAAGAATATAAATTATAATTGAGAACTAAATAGATGAAGATAACAGTTAGTGGCCCTCCAGGTAGTGGAACTACAACACTTGCAAAAGCGCTATGTGGACATTTTGACCTTGAACATATTTCTAGTGGAGATATATTTAGGTCTCTAGCTGAGGAAAGAGATATTTCATTAGCTGGATTTGCTGAAATAGCAGAAAAAAACCATTCAATAGATAAAGAAATAGATGATAGACAAAGAAAGATCGCAGAAAAAAAAGACAAAATACTCCTTGAAGGAAGGCTTTCAGGCTGGATAGTAAAAAACGCAGATCTAAGAATATATCTAGATGCTCCTTTAGATATTAGGGCAGAAAGAATTGCAGATAGAGAAGACAAAAAGATATCTAAAGCACATGAAGAGATAAAGGAAAGAGAAGCAAGTGAATCAAAAAGATATAAAAAGATATATGATATCGACATATCAGACCTATCTCCCTATGATTTAGTTATAGATACCGGGGTATGGGATTCAGATGGTGTAATACAAATAGCTAAAACAGCTATAGAATCCCTCTAAACTAAAATATATATCCTAATAGTTATTTTCCAAGTTATTATAGGATTTCTCAAAACATAGATCGTTTAAGTCCATCTGTTTTAGCCAGTCTTATTTTGAGAAAAGCCTGTTAAATTTTTTGAATAAATTAGTATTTATCTTCCTTTTTCTTTTTCCTTTTGTATTGCTTTCATTTCGTCTCTATGTATCTCTACTAGGAAGTCACTAAGAGATGCGAAGATTAAAAACTGTATTCCAGCAAGCACTAGTAAAACTGTTAATACTGCTAAAAGTTCATGTGTTATATTATTTATATATCTTTCATATACTACATATATACCAGATATTAGTCCAAAAAGTAGAATTATGGAACCTATAGATCCAAAATAGAAAAGGGGATTGCTTGTTTTCGCCATTCTATATATAGTTAAACCTATATTTGCACCATCTCGTATAGGTCTTAGTTTAGTATCCGAATTTTCAGGGCGTTCTTTATATGTTATGGGTACACTCAAAATATCCTGACCTCTTTTTAAGGCCTCTGCCGTCATTTCTGCCTCTATACCAAATCCTGTTTCATTCAATCTTAACGTTTCCACTGATTCAAGTGTAAATGCTCTATATCCTGTCAATATATCATTTAGATCTTTTCCATGCGCTAATCTAAATAGAGAGTTTAGTAGTTTATTTCCTGTATAGTTAAGACGACTGAAGGATTTCCTGTTTGATAATCTATCCCCTAAAACATGGTCATATCCCTTCTTTAACGGATCCAAAAGTTTATTTACTTCCTCAGGTAGATATGTACCGTCACCGTCTATCATAACTATATACTCAGTCTCTATCAATCGGATTGATTCTTGTACAGCTTGTCCCTTACCCTGTCCAGACTGTTCTATCACCCTTGCACCATTTTCTCTAGCTATACTTTTAGTATCATCTTGGCTGCCTCCATCTATAACTAATACATCATATCCTTTCTCTGCGAATTTTCTTACAACCTCTCCTATCGTAGCTTCCTCGTTTAAAGTGGGTATTAGGACTGTAACACCATCTTTCATCTATATATTTTTAAAGAAATTTTCTTAGGGATTAACTATATATTTCATTTTAGTGTATTTAAACTTCTATGGATTCTCCAACATCTAAAATATGGACTTCAGCTGATTTTACTTTTTCTTCGAACTCTTCTGGATCCTGTTCTATTGGAGGAAATGTATTATAGTGTATAGGTATAACTTCATCTACTCCCAGCCATTCTACAGCTATTGAAGCTTGATCTATACCCATAGTAAAATGATCACCTATTGGTATCGCAGCTATATCTGGACTATATATATCACCGATTACATCTTTCATATCACCAAATAAACCTGTATCACCTGGATGATACAAAGTTGTATCCCCATCGTCTATTATATATCCTGATGGTGTACCACCATATATATCAAAGTTCCTATCTTCTGGAGATCCTGAAGAATGAAAAGCATGAACCATAGTAAATGAAACTCCCTCATAGTTAAAGGTTCCACCAATATTATATCCTACTGTGTCTTCATGACCTTTTTCCTCAAGATATTCAGAAACCTCAGGCTGACATATAACTTTAGCTTCAAATTTATCTGCATCACCAACATGGTCAAAATGGCCATGAGTTATAGCTATTAAGTCTGGACCCAAATCTTCATCTGATATATCATTCATTGAATTACCTTCTATAAAAGGATCTACCAACACATTAACCCCAGAAGTTTCTATATCCAAAAATGAGTGCCCCTGCCACGTTAATTTCATAATATCCTCGAAGAGATCAACCCACAAAAAACTACCGACGACAAAATAACGCATAGGTCTATTAACCAAAAACAGAAAAAAGTGTTAGATAGATAAGACATACATCATAGTTTAATATTTATAAAACTAATAAATGTATGTGAAGTCTAGATGTATAGAAGTCAATACTAAAGATGGTGAAAAAGCAAGGAAGCTACTTGCTGAAAAAGATCTACTAGATACCAGCCTTAAAATAAAAAACAAAAATGGACACCTATACATTCCTATAAAAGAAAAAATAGACAGTCTAGATAGTATATCTGGAATAGACTACGAAATAGATGAGGAAACTTTTGAACTACGTTCTAATCCTACATCTCCAAAAGAAATACTAGGAAGAAAGCCAAGCTATGAAATAATTGGTGATATAGCTCTTCTAGAAAAAAACGAACCAGAAAAAGCTGGAGAAGCTATACTAAGAGCTGACAACAACATAGATTCAGTTTATAGAATAACATCTCCAGTAGAAGGTGAAAGAAGAGTACGAAACTTAGAATATATATGTGGTGAAAAGACAACAGAAACAATATATCGGGAATATGACAGAGAATTTCTAGTTGATTTAAGTGAAGTATATTTTTCTCCTAGACTAGCAAATGAAAGAAGGAGAATTATAGAAAAAACCTCTGAAAATGAAAAAGTATTCGATATGTTTGCAGGTGTAGGACCATATACTGTTGGAACAGCACAAAAAAAAGCTAAAGTGATAGCTGTAGATAAAAATCCGGAAGCGTACAAATATCTTGAAAAAAACATCAAACGAAACAACATACAAGATAGAGTAAAAACATATAATTGTGATGTAAAGAAAATAGCAAAAAAAATAAATAAAATTGACAGAATTATAATGGATTATCCTCAAGGAGCGAAAGAATTCCTAGATGCCGCGTTAGACACAATAAAAGAAACTGCAGCCATACATTTCTATGATATATCACCAGAACAAAAATTCGAAAAATCGAAAAACAAAATTGAAAAGAAAGCTAAGAAACAAGGATTCAATATAAAAGACATCAACATAAAAAAAGTTAGATCTTATGCACCAGGAATCTACAATATATGTATTGATACAAGACTAAAAAAATACTAATTCGTTTATTCCCATCTTAAGATAGGAAAAAAAGGATAGGAGGAGGAAGAATTCATGTTCCTGTTTCCCATTGTTTTATGTATTGTTCTTGTTCTTCTGTTAGATCGTCTATCTGTATGTTTAGGCCGTCAAGTTTTATTCTAGCTACTTTTTCATCTATCATTCTAGGTACATCATATACTCCTGGTTTTTGTTTTGGGTTGTCATTTATATATTTAACTGTTAATGCCTGTAGGGCAAATGATTGATCCATTACTTCTATTGGATGTCCTAGAGAAATTGGTGATGCTAAGTTAACTAGTCGACCCTGAGCTAATAGGTTTATTTTCCTATCATCTTCTAGTATATATTGTTTTATTCCATCTCTTGGTTGTCGTTGGCTTTTCGAGAGTTCTTCTAGATCTTCGATGTCTATTTCTACATTGAAATGACCTGCATTTGCTAGTACTGCACCGTTTTTCATTTCTTTGAAATGTTTTTTTCTTATAACTCTCTTGTTTCCTGTAGCAGTAATAAATATATCTCCTTTTTTTGATGCCTCGTCCATTGTTGTTACTGTGTATCCTTCCATGTGTGCTTCAAGAGCTCTTCTTGGGTCCGTCTCCGTTATATATACTTTAGCCCCTAACCCTTCAGCTTTTTTGGCAATTCCTCTTCCACATCTTCCATAACCTCCAACAACTAGTTTTTTTCCTGCGAAAAGAAGATTTGTAGTCATCGCTATATTACTTAGAGAAGATTCACCTGTTCCATGTATATTATCAAAATTAGCTTTTGTTGGAGTATCATTAACAGCAAACACAGGATATTCTAAGGCTTTATCTTTTTCCATAGATCTCAACCTATTTACGCCGGTTGTAGTTTCTTCACATCCTCCAATAACTGAATCAAGCAGGCTAGGATGTTCTTTATGTAGTCTAAAAATTAAATCACATCCATCATCAATAGTGACATCTGGTTTGTGGTCTAAAACTTTATCAATAGCTTTATAGTATTCTTCCTTATCAACTCCATGTTTAGCATAGCTTGTAATACCATTTTTCTTGTCTAAAGCTTCAGAAACGTCATCATGTGTAGATAATGGATTACATCCGGTTATAGCTATTTTTGCACCAGCTTTAGATAAAACCTCAACTAACACTGCAGTCTTTGCTTCCACATGCATAGCCATCCCAATAGTCAACCCTTCTAGTGGTTTTCGTTTACTGAACTCCTCTTCTATTTTTTTTAATGCCGGCATATTCTCTTTTGCCCAATCTATTTTACGTTGTCCTTCTTCCATCTTAAAAAAAATTGGATTACTATGTCTAAGGATGTTACGTTATTATCTGATAATAAGTAGTAAAGTTCTATATCTTTGAAGATGGTGTATATAACTTGATTTTGTAAAAAATATTTTAGAAATAGCGGGGCCTCGATTCGAACGAGGGATCTCCGGGTTATGAGCCCGGCGGAATTGTCCAGGCTATCCCACCCCGCTATTTGTTCTTTGGTGGTTTTTCAGTTTTAACGGTTCCGGTATCTCCTTAATATAAAATATAGAATCTATCCAGATTTTATAGATAGGTTTTTTATATATAATGGAAGTATAGAGAATCTTTATGTGTTTTTCTTTAGGTTAGTATTTATTCCGGAAGGGAAGGGGTTTTAGCTTTTTGTGTTAAGAAAAAAGTAGTTTTTTGGAGGGGGAAAGCTAATTCCATGACATGAGTGAGGTAGTGGAGTTGGCAAAGAGGCGTGGATTTCTTTATCCAAGTTTTGAGATATATGGCGGTGTAGCAGGTTTTTGGGACTATGGCCCTTTAGGATCTAGATTAAAAAATAATATACTTGATTTGTGGAGAGATATATATGTGCTACAAGAAGGATTTGAGGAAATTGACACTCCTACTATTGGAAAAAGAAAAGTATTTGAAGCTAGTGGTCATGCTTCAGGTTTTTCCGATTTTTTAATACGTTGTAGAGATTGTGGAGAATTTTATAGAGCTGACCATTTAGTAGAAAAAGTTGTTGGGATAGAAAATGCTGATGGATTGTCAAAGAAGGAATTATCTAATATTATACAGAGAGAACAAATAGAGTGTGACGGATGTAGTTCTAGATTAGAGGGAGAGGTTGAGGATTTTAATTTGATGTTTGAAACCCAGATTGGACCTTCAGGAGATAGAAAGGGATTTTTACGTCCCGAAACTGCTCAAGGCATATTTATCGATTTTAAAAGACTTAAGAGGTATTTTAGGGAAAAATTACCGTTTGGTGTTTCCCAAATAGGAAAAGCATATAGAAATGAAATAAATCCTAGACAGTCAGTTGTCCGTTTAAGAGAGTTCCAACAGGCTGAAGTTGAATTTTTTAAACATCCTGAACAGGAGCTAGATATAGAGGCTTTAGAGGATGTTGAAGTACGTCTTTATCCTATAGAAAAACAAGAAACAGATGACGAAGCTTTTTTAACTACGGTTGGTGAGAGCTTAGATGATGGTTTGATTGAAAGTGAAACTATAGCTTATTTTATTGCTAGAAGTCAGCAGTGGTATGAAGACATAGGTATAGATATGTCACGACTTCGTTTTAGGCAACATCTTCCAGAGGAGAGAGCTCATTATGCTACAGACTGTTGGGATGGTGAAGCTCTAACAGAGTATGGTTGGATAGAACTTAACGGGATAGCTGATAGGGGTAGTTATGATTTGTTGAGACATGAAGAATATTCGGGAGAAGAATTCTCTGTGTTTCAAGAATATGATGAAGCAGTAGTTAAAGAAAAAAAAGTTTTAGATCCTGATATGAGTGTTTTAGGACCTAAATTTGGAGAAAAAACACAAGATGTCGTTGAGGAACTTGAAAGATTAAAAAATGAGTCCCCAGAAGTTTTTAGTTCTGATGAAATCGAAGTTGAAATAGATGGTGAGACATTCACTATAGATAGTAAAGCAGCAGGGTTTGATATAAAGAAGGTTAGAGAGACAGGGAAAAATATTGTTCCACAGGTAATTGAACCTTCCTATGGTATTGATAGAATAGTCTATACTATATTAGAACATTCATTTGATAAAGATACGATAGATGGTGAACAAAGAAATGTTCTCCGTCTTCCTAGCTATATATCTCCTATAGATGTAGCCGTTCTACCGTTAGTTTCTAAGGATGGACTAGATGAAATGGCAAAACAGATAGAAGAACATCTTCGTAAACAAGGATTTATGGTTAAATATGATGATTCCGGAGCTATAGGTAGAAGATACAGGAGACAGGATGAAATAGGAACACCTTTCGTAGTTACTGTTGATTATGATAGCTTAGAGGACGACACAGTAACTTTAAGGAATAGAGATACAACAAAACAGGAAAGAGTAGAGAGGCAAAAATTAGTTGAAAGGCTTAATGAACTTAAAGACAGCATCTGAAGAACTAGGTAGAAGAGTAATACATAGTCTTTCAGGTATTGTTGCAATACTATATCTTTTAGATATATATGCGTGGAGCGAAATACAGGCCCTAACAGCACTAGCATTTGTTTCTGTCGTTTATCTAGAATATGACCGTTTAGTTCTAGGCAATTCTTTTTTTCCATTCTATAGAAACTATGAAAAAAATACATTAGCGGGATATTCCTGGGCCGTATTCGGCATATTTCTAGCAGTGTTTCTATTTAAACCATCAATAGCAGTAGTTTCAATTTTTCTTTTAAGTTTTGCAGACCCCATACAAGGAATAATATATAACAAATTTGGGCCATCAGAGTTCAGAAAAATCAAACCAGTATCTATGCTTTCAATTATGTTTCTAATATCACTAATCATAGCAACATCTGTTTCTCAACTACAAAAAATAGATCTCTCAATGATAGAAATTATATCAGGAGCACTAGGAGCTACTCTAGCAGACGGAACAAAATTCAATATTAAAGAATATATATTAGATGACAACCTAACAATACCACTATACTCCGGATTAGCTATGACAATAACAGAATGGATAATATAAAATACAAATAAAAAACTTAATTAACTAAAATACATCCTTTTTATATGTTTTATTTTAAGATATATGTCCACCAATTATCAGAATATAGTATTAGAAATAGGATAGTATATTTATATACAAACTTTTTGTTTTATATAAAGAGATGGTAGATTTCATCGAACATCCTCTTGTTGAGGATGAAACAATAGAAAGCCGTCTATACCAGCTTAAGCTTTCTAGCTTTGCTCTTTCTCAGTCTTCACTTATAGTTTTACCGACTGGTGCTGGAAAGACTACAGTTGCGCTTTTGGTTACAGCTCAACGTTTAAATAAAAAAAATGGTAGATCTCTTTTTTTAGCTCCTACAAAGCCTTTGGTAGAACAACATTTTTCTTTTTATAAGGACGCTATTTCCTTAGACGATATTCAATTGTACACTGGAAATGTTAAACCAAAAAATAGAGAGTGGAACTCAAGAGTTATAATTGCAACTCCTCAAGTGGTTGAAAATGATTTAATGGAAGGGAAAATATCTCTTAAAGATATAGTACATCTCACGTTTGATGAATGCCATAGAGCAACAGGGAACTATTCATATAATTATATTGCTGAAAGATACATCAAAGATGCTAAGGATCCATTAATAACTGGTCTTACTGCTTCTCCTGGATCCGAAAAGGAAAAAATACTTGAGGTCTGTGAAAATTTATCTATAAAAGGAGTTGAGGTATTAACTGAGGATGATCCACTTCTTTCTGAGTATACACATGACATCGATGTTGAATGGAAGAAAGTAGAGATCCCAGAAGAAGTAAAACAGGCTAGAGATTCTATAAAAACCATTTTAGAGGATAGGATGGAGAAGCTCAAAAACATAGGTATACTGGATACGGCTAGAACTGATGTTTCTATGGATAAACTCTTGAATGCAAGAAAAAAAGCTCAGAAATTAATTGATGAGGGAGAATCAAAAGGATATTCTGCACTTTCTTTTCATGCTGAAGTAATGAAGCTTAGACATGCAGTCGAAGTAGCTGAAACTCAAGGCTTAGATGCGTTAGAATCTTACCTTGAAAAACTAAAAAGAGAAGCTAACAGTAGTGGGGGTAGTAAAGCAGCTAAAAGACTTATAAGTGAACAAAAAATACAGAAAGCAATAGAAATCACGGATGGACATAGTGGTGAACATCCTAAAAAAGATATAGTTTTATCATTAGTTATAGATACAATCTCTAATGGAGGTCGAGCAATCGTTTTTACAGAATATAGAGAGACAGCAGCTAATCTTTCTGAATTTATAGGAGAACATCTTGATACAGCCAGGTTTGTTGGACAATCTAACAAAAAGGGGGATCCAGGGATGACACAGAAACAACAAAAAGAGGTTTTAGAAAAATTCAGATCTGGTGAAAAAGAGGTTTTAGTTGCTACAAGTGTTGCAGAGGAAGGAATAGACGTACCAGAAGTCGACCTTGTAGTATTTTATGAGCCGGTTCCTTCAGCTGTCCGGACAATACAGAGAAGAGGTAGAACGGGAAGAAAAAGACCAGGTAGAGTAGTTGTGTTAGTAGCAGAAGATACAAGAGATGAAGCTTACTTCTGGGCTTCAAAAAGAAGAGAAGAAAACATGCAAGAAGAACTAAAAGAACTCAAAAACATTGAAGATGAAATAAACAAAGAGCTTTCAATAGAAAAACAAACAATAGATAAAAACCAAAAAAACCTAGAAGAATTCTCTCAAGATATAGATAGAAAAGATACAGATAAAGAAAATATAGATATCGTAGTAGACAAGAGGGAACCTTCAAGTATACGCAGAGTACTGGATAGGAACTCAAAACTCACACTTGAAACATTGGATGTAGGAGATTTTGTTTTAAGTGAAAGAGTAGCAGTAGAGAGAAAAGAAGTTAAAGACTTTATTTCATCCATAAAAGATCAAAGACTATTCGAGCAAGCAAGAGAACTGAAATCAAACTATGTTCGTTCATTCTTTATACTTGAAGGATCACCAGAAGATCTATATAAATCAGGTATACATCCCCAAGCAATAAGAGGTGCACTATCCTCGTTGACTATAGATTTTGGAATTTCCGTACTTTTCACAGAAAACCAAGAGAAAACAGCCAAACTATTACTTGCAGCATCGAAAAGAGAGCAACAAGAAAAACAAAGAGAGATACAGATACATGGAGAAAAAGAAACCACCACTCTTCCAGAACAACAAAAATATGTAATAGCAAGTATAGCAGAAGTTGGATCCGTTACTGCAGAGTCTCTATTAAAACATTTTAACACCGTTGAAAATGTTATAAATGCAAGCTATGAAGAACTTATAGAAGTAGAAGGGATAGGCGACAAAACAGCTAAAAAAATAAGAGAGATTGCCTCCACTGAATACCAAAATAAATAATTTTTAGGGATGAGCTAAAACTTTAGATTATATTTATTTTTTTATATTTTTTTGATTATATCTATAGTTTTTTCAAAAACTTCTAGCTTTCTTTCAATAGTTTCAAGATCTTTTTCTTGTTCCATTTCTTTGGCTAATCTATTAGCAAGCCTAATAAGTGACTCATTGAAGTTTTGTTTTCCACCTGTTTTCTCTAGTATTTCCTTGTCTATATACCCAGATTGTTCGCTCATAGAGGATTTATCTGTATCACAAATATTTTCTAATGTTTGTTCTTGGCTACCTTTTTTTGTTTCTCTATCCTGTTCTTTGCTATCACTCTCAATTTTTTCTTCTGTGTTTTCCTGTACAGCTTCTTTTTGTGTTTGTTGTGTTTGTTGCGTTTGTTGTTTTGGGGTACATACTGCGCATACTTTGTTTCCTTCATATTGAAATAGAGGGCTTTTACAGTTTGGACAGTGTTCTGAAAGCATTTTTGCTCCTTTAAGCAGCATATCTCCCATTTTTTCAGTTTTTCCCATATTAAAAAATAGTTGTTTTTTAATTTACAAGACCTTTTATATATCTATAGGGTTATTTTTTTGTTTTTATATTTTTACAGATTGCGCGTGTGGTATTTTTTCTATATATAGTATGTTTTCTTCTTTTATTATTCCTGCTTTTATTCCTATTTCTACTGAGTTTTGTCCGACTAGGTTAGCTACAAATGCTTTTTTTAGTTTTTCTAATGCTTCTTCTTTTTCTACTTTTTTTCCTTGATAGAATTCGTTTATATCTAGACATATCCCATCTTCTTCGAATTTTTTCCCTATAATTTCTTCATCTGCTAGAGCTACCATTGAACCTTGTTCTGTTTTGTATGTTTTTATCCTCAACCTCGTACTCTTTCTGACGATTTTCTTTCTTTTTCCCTGACTTTTTCTGCTTCCTCATGTCTTCCAAGTCCTTCTAGGGCTTTGATTTTTTCTTCTGTAGCTTCTCTAAAACCGAGTGATATAGCATTTTCAGCACATCTTAGGGCGTCTTCATGTCTTCCTCTTTCATTTAGGAAAAAGGATCTGTTAAACCATGCTTCAGGTATTCTTTCATCTTTTTCTAATGCTTTTTCAACTTTTTTAAGGGGATCACCCACTCCTTTTTTGTATTCAGCATAAGCGAGATTCACATATGCTTTAGCTGTCTGTTCATCTGATTCATCTATAGACAGCGCTTCTCTATATGCATCTCTAGCTTTTTGATGTTCTCCATTTTCGGAGTGTGCATGTCCCTTATTAATCCATGATTCTTGGTTTTCTGAATCAATATGTAGGATACGTTCAAATGTCTCAATAGCTTGATCGAATCTATTTATCGATATATATTCAATACCTATATCTAGAAGTTTTTCTAGATCAACATCATCAGGATCTATACTTTTACCTTTAACATATTCATCTAGATACCGAGAATCAGCTACATTCTTTGTATCTTCATCTAGAAACTCTTCAGGTATCTTAAATCGTTCATCGTAGACTCCATCAAAACCTTCCGTCATAAAAAATATTGGATGTGATTGTCTATAAATCTTTCAGTTAGAAAAAATATAGATATAATAAATCAACTAGCTACATCCATCTGAAAAAAATAATTTTTTAACAAAAAAACGTATATCCCCCGATAAGGGTTCTTGGCTTAGTTTTAAGTTCTGAGCTTTTCTTCTTTTTGTGTTTTTTCTATGGTTTCTTGTTCTAGAGATGTTGCGACTGCAGCAGGCTTGTAGATTTTTTCACCTATATCTATTGAGGATTCCACATATCTCTGTACTACCCTCCTTTCTTTTGGTATTTTTCCATATATTATTTCTTCTTCTACTAGGTCATAAATAGGTATAGATGGATTTAGTAGAGTGTTTTCTGCAACTACTGAGTCCTTCCCTATTATAAATCCGCTTGTTACTCTACACCCTGCACCTAGACTAGCTCCATCTTCTATTATTACTGGAGAGTTTTCTACGGGTTCTAGGACCCCTCCTATTAGTGTATTAGCACCTATTTTAACTTTTTCTCCTATCTGTGCACAAGATCCTACTACAACACATGAGTCAACTAATGTTTCATCGTCAATATATGATCCTACATTGATGAAGGTTGGTGGCATAAGAATACATGAACTGCCTATATAACATCCTTCTCTAATGAAACTTCCTGGCACATTTCTTGTTCCTTTTTCATGTATATCATCAGTATCTCTCAGATCAAATTTATCATAATAATCTATTCCACCATATACAAAATTTCTTGAGTTTCGCTGTGAAAAACATAGCAAAATACCTTTTTTAACCCATGAATTTGTCTTCCATTCACTATCTGTTTTTTCAGCTGCTCTTATATCTCCTTTATCTAGAGACCTAAGAAAATCCTCAAGTAAGGATTTATCTGCATTTTCTTCTTCCCATGCTTTTTCAATTTCTTCTTCTAGCATGGAAGAAAATAATAGCCACTAAATAAAAATATCTAATAATTTATTTATTATTCAAATAGAGATAAAACTCAACTTAAAGAGGAAGATGTAGAGACGTATTAAGATATTATGTCAGGGAATAAAGAGATGGTTTTTTGTTAGGGTGTTTGTTTTATCCTCCACTTACTGCGGGTAGTATTGATATTTCGTCTTTTTGGTCTAGATTTGTGTTTAGTCCGTCTAGGTGTCTTATATCTTCTCCGTTTACATATAAGTTTACGAAGCGTTTCGGTTCTCCATCTTTTAGGAGTCTGTCCTGGAATTCTTCTCCGTAGTTTTCTGCTAGGATATCTATAGCTTCTTTTACAGTATTTGCTTCTATATCTGCTTTTTCTTCTCCCGTTACGTTTTGAAGTGCACTTGAAAATCTTATTTCTACCATTTTATGCTACCTTTTTTAGTATTTTTAGATTGTTTTCTACGGTTTTAGCTGTTTTTAATTCTCCATCTAATGTCTTTTTAGCTTTTAGGCCGTTTCCGGTTATGTTTAATACTACTGTTTCGTCTTTTTGTATTGTTCCTTCTTCAACCAGCTGTTTCAGTCCTGCTACTGATGTACCTCCTGCCGGTTCTGTAAATATTCCTTCCGTCCTAGCTAGGAGTTTTATTCCTTCTATTATTTTTTTATCTCTTGGATTTGCTGCATTTCCTCCACTTTTTTGTATTATTTCTTTTGCATAGAGTCCATCTGCTGGATCCCCTATGGCTAAGGAATGTGCTATTGTTTTAGGGTTTTTTACTGGTTTTATGTCTGTGTTTTCTCTTACTGCTCTTACTATTGGGAAGTCTCTTGGTTGAGCTCCACTAATTTTTATGTCTCCGTCATCTATGAGTCCTGTTTTTTCTAGATTTTGGTATCCGTTCCATACTGAGACTAGGGATGCTCCAGCAGCCATTGGATGGACTACATGGTCTGGAGATTGCCATCCAAGTTGTTCTGCTGTTTCATATGCCATGGTACAAGATCCTTCTGTATAGTAGGGTCTAAGGTTTATGTTTACGAACCCCCAACCTCTTTCTTGTGCCAGTTCTGTTGCTAGTCTGTTTACTTCATCATATGTTCCGTCTATTCTAACTACTTCTGGGTCATATGCTAGTGTTTGTGTTATTTTTTCTTCTTCTATTGAATCGGGTATTAAAATATATGCTGGTAGTCCTGCTTTTGCTGCGTGTGCTGCAACACTGGATGCTAGATTTCCTGTGGATGCACATCCTACTGCTTCTAAATCAAATTCTAGAGCTTTTGATACTGCTACTGCTGTTACTCTGTCCTTAAAGGAAAAACTAGGATTTACTGAATCATTTAATATATAGAGTTCGTCTATTCCTAATTTTTCTGCTAGGTTGTCTGCTTTATGTAGGGGGTTAAATCCTGTACCTAGGTCTACAAGTGATCTGTCTTGGTTTACAGGTAGTAATTTTTTGTATCTCCATATTGATCTGGGTCCTTTTTCTATTTCTTCTTTTTTTATTTCTTCGTAGTTGTATGATATTTCTAGAGGTCCAAAGCATTTTTCGCATGTGTTTTTTACTTTGGTTTCGTATAGTTCTCCGCATTCTTTACATCTTAGTCCTTCTACTCTCATAATTAAACCTGGTGATGTGTTTATATAATATTTATGGTTCAAATTATTACTTTTAGTAATAAAAATAAGAATAGGTTTATCGGAAAAGCAAACAAAAAACAGATATGAAACCAGAAAGATGCGTCTCCACCGGAGAAAAAGTAGTAGGACGAGGGTTCACACAATTCTCATGCCCGAACTGTGGAGAAAAAATAGTACGATCCGAAAAATCAAGAAGACAAGGAACACTATATAAATGCCCTGACTGCAGATTCATAGGACCATGAGCGAAGTAGTAGCACAAATAAAAGTAATGCCAAAAGACGCAGACATAAAAATAAGCGAACAAGAATTCGAAAAAGTCCTACCAGAACAAACAGAAATACTAGGAATACAAAAAGAAGAAGTAGCATTCGGACTAGAAGCCACACTACTAAAAGTAGAACTACCAGACAAAGAAGGGGGAACAACCAAAATAGAAGAAGCATTCAAACAAATACAAGGAGTAGGAGAAGTAGAAGTAAAAGGAGTATCACGAGTATAGACACGTGAACTACCACGACCTAAACCTGGTTTAGGATGTAGCTTCCCCTTTCGGCCACGGAACTTGCATTGCAGAAGTCCTCATGTCAGAGGGCTTAACTTCGGACAGTCCCCGCCCTACAGATATATCCGTGTCGTTGTCCAATTGAGCCTACTATGCTTCTATTTGGACAACAAATACAGGTTGCTATAACTTATATGTATTATGGTCTGTAAGAAGAGTCCATGCAGTCTCCCACCTAACAAATGGTTAGGGAAGGAGTCTTATTGCTTCCCTTACAAACCAACAAATAGATAAAAAATACTATTTTAGTTTTCCTAGAGAACCTCTTTAACTCAACAAAATATTTCCAACTGTTTTCTCAATTAAACCCCTCTGAAAAATATAAATATAAAATATATTTATTTTTAGAGGGTGGACTATACTATTTTTTTTGCTATATTCTGTATTTCTTGTTTTTTTGCGTTTTCTCCTATTTTCAGACGTAGCCTTGGTCGTCCTATATCTACTGGTACTTCCTCAGTTTTTATTATTCCTTTATCTTCTAGTTCAGCTTTTTTTCTTGAAAATGTTGCTTTTGACGCTACCCCCGTGTCTTCACCCCACTTTGATACATCATATAATAATACTTCATTTTTAGCTGCTGCAAGTAATGCTGCTTTTACACCATCTATACCTGTCTTTAATGCCTCATAGAAATCGTTTTCCATTTTTTCACCTATCTCATTTCTTAATCTTTCTCTGACCTCTGATATTGGAGGAGTTCTTATATTATATGATTTTCCTTGACCCCATAGAGTATCAAATAAGTCTAAAGATTTTTCATGTAGATCTGAATCAGTCGAAGTAAGTGTCCCAAGAGCCCCTTTTAATTCCACAAACCCTACTGTTTTATCTTCTACTATTGCAAGAGATCTTCTCTCAGCTGAATCAACTGATAAAAAATCTAGTTTTTCTTTTTGTTGAAGCTGTTTTGCAGCACTTGCTACAATAAATTCTTCCATTGCCTCCCTCAAAGCGTCTTTGCCTGCTATAATCTTTAACTCCCACTCACTATTTTGGTCACCGTTTCTCCAGAGCTTTTTTATAAAACTTTTCAGAACCTCTGATGGTGGCTGTAAGAGATTTACTTCACCCTCTCCAACCACCTCATCCATATTTTTTTCATCTCCAATTATCTCCATAAAATAATATACCTAAGATATATATTTAACTTTTTGGAAGAACTTAATTTTATAATATTAAACAATGTATCTATCATCCACACATACAAAACCATCATTTCTCAACTATAACTAAATATATAAAACAATAATCTATACTAAAAACAAACAGACCTCAGTTTCTATTTATTTTTATTTGAAGAAATCTTCGATAATAGATGTTTAAGATGTATTTCATTTTCTATACCTTCAGTTATCTCTTCTTCTATCTCCGATGCTAACTCTACAGAACTGGGTGACCTATAACTAGATATATAGTCTAATATTTCTATAGGGTTTTGATGTTGTTCAAGAATTTCTATAGATTCATTTAATTTTCCGTCCTCTGCTAGTTCTACTATATCTTTTGTTTCTTCTTGATCTATATCTTGTACTATCTCAAACACTTGTTGTTCCATTATTTTTCCCTGTGTGGATACAGCCTGTAATAAATAGATAGATTCTCTTAGATTAGAACTAGCTTCATATATATATTCAAGACCTTCTTGAGTATATTCCAAGTTTTCTTTTTTCGATATATCTTCAAGTATATTGATTGTTTCTTCCTTTGTAGGATTTTTAAATCTAACAGGAAAAAACCTAGAACGTATCGCTGGAATAAAAACTGAAAGAGACCTAGTAGTCACAATAAACTGAACATCTCTTTTCTCAACTATCCTCCTTAACGCTTCTTGGAAGTCTCTACGGATACTTTCTGCATTATCTACTAAAACAATCTTTTTATTTATACCTACAGCAGATTCTTTTAATGCATTTATCATAGTATCTCTTTTATTTCCACCTACAAACCTAGAGTATCTAGGATCGTTAGACAATTCCTTATTTGTAGAGGAAAATATATCTCTAATATTTACGACAGAAACATCCGCACCACCCTCTGAAGCAAGAGCCATAACAACACTACTTTTACCAGATCCCCTCGGACCGTAAAAGATAGAATTCAAACGTTCATCTCTAACAGTCTGAACTAGTTCCTTTGTATCACTATGTAGTATATCATCAGTAGACCTGGGAGCATACTTCCTAGTCCACAACATAACATATATAATAGAGAAACAACAAAAACACTACCCAATCCTATTTTACTCAAACAAAACAGAGAGAGAACACAATAATTTCAGATTTCAAGGTCTTTTATAGAAAAATTTCTCTGCATTCCAAAAAAAAATACTTACTATTTTTTAACTTGTATTCGGATGAAAATTGTATTCGGATGAAAAATATAAGAATAGATTTTCTGTCTGTTTATTTATAGTTTAGTTATCTTTTTTTGTTTCATTAGACTTTTTTTGTTTGTCTATTTTGGTATCGTTTTTTTTGTTTCCATTTTTGAGTAGTAGCTGGCTTGCTGATTGTAGTATTTCTTGGTCCTGTTTTATTGCTGCTTGTTTAAGTTCTTGGGTTGGAGTTGAAAGTAGCTTATTTACTAGAGATTTTGTTAGGTCATCTAGTATTTGTTCTGTTTCTTTGTTGGGTTGATGTTTTGTGTTATGTTTTAGTTTATTTATTGCTCTTTGTTTTTCTTTTTTTCTTAGTTTCTCTGCTTTTTCATAGATCTCTGATAAAAGTTCTTCTGCATTATCTTGTTTGAATTTTCTTTCAAGTTGTCGTATTTCTTGCTCTATTATTTTTTCTACGTCTTCTGTTTCTTGTCTTCTTTCTTTTATTGATGTGTTTGTAGCTTTCTCTATACTTTCAATGTCTAATAGATCGATGTTTTTTATTTCTTTTACTTTTGGTTCTACATCTCTTGGGTTTGCAAGGTCTAATACAAGTATATTGTGTGGTTCTAGACTTGATTTATCAAAGATAGGATGAGGGGATCCTGTAGCTGTTGCCATTAATTTTGAATCTTTCATGTGTGTGGACATATCTGAAAACCCTACAGGTTTCCCATCTACTTTTTTCGCTAGTTGTTTTGCCTCCTCATATGTCCGGTTAACTATTATTAACTTACATCCTCTATCTCTTAGATTTTTAGCTATAAGTTCACCTGTCTCTCCCGCACCTACAATTATTGCCTTATCTTGACTTTCCAGTTTTTTATCAAGATGATTTTCTGCTAGATCTATTGCTACACTACCGATAGATACCGATCCTTCATTTATTTGGGTTTCAGTTCTTGCTCTTTTTCCTGTCTGTATAGATTTCTTTATAGATTTTTCTAAAGCTCCATCAAGAAACCCGGTATCTTTTGCAGTTTTATATGCATCTTTGACCTGGCCTAAAATTTCATCCTCCCCTAAAACCATACTTTCTAGACCAGAGGAAACACGCATCAAATGTTCCACGGACTGTGTCCCTCTAAGATATTTAGTTCTTTCAAGATCTAGTTTTTCTTTAAGGCTATATAAAGAATCTTTATCACCTGATATATAAAACTCTCCTCTATTACAAGTTTGAAGAACAAACGCTTCATTAGCACCTTCTTTTTCTAGATAATATAAAATTTCTTTAAGATCTGGTTCACAGGCCTTCTCTAATTCATCTAGGCCTGCTCTTTTATGCGTCACCAAAAGCGCATCTATCTGCATCCTTTTTTCTTATTTCACTTTTTCACTCCTTTAATATTAAAGTATCAGAAAGTATTTGGTTTAATATAACAGCACCTATTATTATAAAAGCAATAGCTATGATTAGACCCCAATATACCATACTATTAGAGTTTAAACCAAATACAGTATAAAGAGATGTATACATATCCATAAAGAAAAATAAAAATGGATTATTCTTAACTTTTCCGAAACAATTCAACACCAAAATATAATGGGATGAATTGTAGTTCTTCTGATAAAAGATAAACCTATATATATGAGAGATTATGGTTTTTCTATGGAGGCTTACACCTATGAATTATACATTTTTGTATATAGGTTTTTTATCTATAATAGGAGTTAAAACTATGAGTCTAGGATTCTCATCTATTAAAAAAGGAAGTATAACAAAATGAGAGAGATATTACCTGATCTACTTTCCCTGTCTAATGCAGTTCTTGGCTTTATTGCTATAGTTTTGTTTGCCTCTGGAGCTATAGAAATAGGTGCTAGACTAATTCTATTAGCAGGAGTTATAGATGGACTTGATGGATTTACAGCTCGGAGAACTGGAGGAACAGACCTAGGTAAAGAACTTGATTCTCTAGCCGATGCTGTATCTTTTGGTGTAGCACCAGCCTTTTTAGTATATAATATATCAAAAACCCTTGGAATACCAGCTGTATTATCAGGTTTCTTTTTAATTTCGGCATTAGTCAGGCTTGCAGCATACAATATAGAATCATCCAAAAAACCAAAAGAGATAGATCTTGGAAAAACCAAAATAATAGGGCTTCCAGGAATTATACAAGGATCCAAGTCAAATAAGGGATTTACTGGAGTACCATCAACACTTGCTGGAGCCATAATAGCAGCACTATATCTAGCAGGAGTAAGAACACCAGAAATACTACTTACAATATCTATTATATTCGCATATCTAATGCTTGCAAAAATAAACTACCCTAAACTAAAAGAGAGAGACGCACTATTAGGAGGGGGGCTAATAGCTATAGCCGCGATACTACCCGACATATTACATTCAATATTCCCAATAATACTATTAATAGCATTCACAATATTTCTATTTCTATCACCTAATTTCTACTGGGAACACCACAAACCAAAAAACAGCTAAAACACCTTGTCTAAATCAACATTAGACACCTACAAAAACATCAATTATTATCTATTTATTTATCAAAAATTAGAAGTTATTTTTAGTCTTCAGGTTTTTCTATTTGAGATTCTCCAAGGCCTGCTATTTTTTCTCCATCTATTTCTACTATATAGTTTTTATCTCCAAACATTGTCTCACTTGTATCTACCACTTCACCTTCCATACCATTTTTTTCATGGTGTTTATCTCTAAGGATTACTTTATCCCCTTCTTCAAAAGACATATGGAACAAAATAGCATCTTCCTGATTAAACCTTTTTCGCGTTAGAATGAACTGTGAGATAGACTAACACACTAAATACATTTTACTATACTACTCTTATTATATAAAATAAGATATACATAGTTATTTTCTATAACACTAAACAAAAATTGTATAAGTTAACGTTATAAAAGATATATTTCAGTGAACTATACTAAAAATTATGGGTATATATTAGATAGTTATATAGCTATTTATCTATTAATTTAGTTTTTTTATTGTATTTATGGTTTAGCTGTATTTTCTATAGATATATATAGAGGTTATAGCTATCAGTCCTGCCAGTATGGTGAATCCTGGTTGTGGTTGGGTTTGGTCTCCATCTTGGCTGTTGTTTGTAGTATTTTGGTCGGTAGTGTTTTGGCTTGTATCACTAGTATTTTGTGGGTTTTGTACTATTAGTGTTGTATTAGTAGTGGTTTCATTTTGTCCCTCTAATGCTGTTATTTGTATATTGTAGTCTCCCGTGTTTTCATCGCTTGGAATATTTAAAGTTACTGCAGGATTTGCTGTGGATTGCTGTTCCGGCCATGCCCATCCTATACTTTCATTGTGCCCGTCATCGTTACCATCCTCTTGTATCACTATTGCTCCGCCATCATCATATCTATCTATACTCCATCCTGTTGGTATTCCCCGCATAGTAACACCTCCTGTATTTGATACATTTACGGAAACAGTTATTTGACCTCCCGGTACTGATTCCTGCGTAGATACTTCCTGTATTGTAACTCCATATACCGGTGTTATTATTAGTCCAACTGATAATATAGCCAAAAAAACAAGTATTATTTTATTTTTTATCATATCTACAGATCCCTATATAAAATATATATTTTTAAATATTTATGATTTATTTGTTTTTTATATTTTTTGTTTTTTGTTTCTTTTTGGGAAGAGTTTTAAACTTTCTTTGATATAGAATAGAAAGTATGGGAGGAATAATTGTTGGTTTTGTGGAGTCTTTTGTTTTTGTTGATACCGTATTTGAATCACTACCTGTTTTTAGTTTAGAATCAACACCTATATTAGGAGATATATTAAATTTAGTCAGAAAATATCCTGTTTCTTCTTTTGTACTTGGTGTTGGATTAATCGTATTTTTGTTTTTTATTGGGTTTTTTCTAATACGGAAAAAACGGAAAAAAGCAGAAAAATTTTTGGAGAGAGTTTCCGATATAGAGAGAGCTTCTATACTTATGCATCCCAACCCTGATCCTGATGCTATGGCGTGTGCTGCTGGACTACAATATTTAATACAAGATAATGGAGTGGATTCTGAGATTTTGTATCCAGGACAGATACGACACCCTGAAAATAGAGTCTTTGAAGTCGTTTTAGACCTAGACTTCCAAAGAATAGAAAAAAATAGTCAAATTTCTTCAGACTTTATAATATTAGTAGATCATGGTTCTCCACGTGGATTTGAAGGATCTGAAGAAATTAATCCGGACATAGTTATAGACCATCATACAGATGAAGGTAAAGCAGATGTATTTACAGATATACGGCCAGACTATGGAGCATGTTCATCTATAATCGCAGAATATTTTAGAGATCTAAGATGGAAACCAAAAAATAACACAGATGAAAACAGTAACATCCGAAACCATGTTTTACCTTCATTTATAACTACAGGACTTGTGTACGGAATTCAGTCCGATACTAAAAACCTAACAAAAGGATGTTCAGATGCAGAATTTAAAGCTGTATCCTATCTATATAAAGGAGTGGATCAAGAAATATTAGACCGTATAGGAAACCCGGAAATAGATCCTGAAATGCTGGATATAAAAGCTCGCGCAATAAATAATAGACAAATAGACGGTCCATATGCAATAAGTTATGTAGGAGAAACATCAAACATTGATGCAATACCTAACGCAGCAGACGAACTACTACGGCTTGAAGGAATTAATGCTGTAATAGTTTTCGGAAATAAAGACAAACAAATACATCTATCCGGACGCTCAAGGGACGACAGAATACATATGGCAAAAACAATACAAGAAGCCCTAAAAGACACACCAAGCACCCATAGTGGAGGTCACGCAAGAATGGCTGGAGCACAAATACAAACAGAAAACATCCAAAGAAAAAAACTAACAGAAAACCTATTCAATGCATTAAAAAGAGAAACGTGACATCCACCTTGTCGTAAACGGTGGGGCTTCCAGCCGATTCATGGGTTCCTCTCCACTACTCAACTTACTAATATAGATGCTGAAATCTCAACAAAATATAGTATATGTTGTTATATTACGTTGGTGCAGGCTCAAACCCTCGCCCCTTGGTAATAGTTGGGCGGCGACCGCCGACGTGGGACGCGAAAGCGTGTTTCACTCCCGAGGAAACGTGCAACCTTGAACTCCTCTTCGAGGATCCCTCTTCGTTTACGTGGGGGAGGATGTCAAGTATTAGGAAGCTACATAAAGCATATATGTATTTATTATATAATATAAAATATGAAAGATAAAACCAACAAACAAAGAAACAATAAACATAAAAAAAATGAAATTTTTGCAATATATGGAGTCTTAGTTATATTAATTTTTGGCATAGGAATAGGTATAACATCGGGGATGGCACAAGCACCCCCTGATAACCCTGGAAAACCAGAAAATCCTGGAGGGCAAGATAATGCAGGAAACCAGCAAAATAATCTAGTGGAATTTAAAGAAACACAGCCTGTAGGTAATGTTGACCCATCTAATCTTTCAGGAAAGATACGTGTAGAGAGCCAATACGAAGAAAATACCTCAGTAAAACTAGTACGTAACAGTTCAACCAACTATACAATTGATATTACAATAACGGAAAACGCAACAAATGTATCTTTCTATCTTCAAAGACAAGCTGTAGCATCTTCCCAAAACATCAGTAATGTAACTATGAAACTTGATGGTCAAAACCATACATTTGTAGTAAAAAATGCTGGCCCTGGTAATAGTCCTTGGATTGGTTTCAAGATACCAGAATTCTCAACACGAACAGTAAGCTTTACCTCCCTAGATTCAAACGTATCAGCCGTAGACCAATATGATATAGATGGAGATGGACAAATAAGTGGAAGTGAAGTACGTCAAGCTATAAGTTGCTTCCTATTTAATACCAGCTGTGTAGATGTTGAATTAACTGGAAATCAAGTTAGACAGGTAATATCTGAATTCCTATTTCCGACCTAAATAAAGACCTTATATAGATCTGAAATATTTTTTAGGGTTTATATTTCACCTAATATCCAATATACTATAATAACCAACTAGCTATATAGAAATAATATATAAGGTATAAATATAGATATATTATCTGTAAAGGATGTTAGTTCTTTAAGTTATTTCTAGTGTTTTGTTTTTTGTTTGGATGTTCTGAATGAGTTTCCTGTCTGTATATTCCATAGATTTTGGTATAGTCCTTTTTTGTTTTTTAGATGTTTATGGGTTCCTCTCTGTTTTATTTTTCCTTGGTCTAGGACAATTATTTTGTCTGAATCCTTGATTGTTGATAGTCTGTGTGCAACAATTATTGTTGTTTTATCTTTAATTATGTTTTTTAGGTTTTTTTGTATGATTTCTTCTGTTTTGTTGTCTACATGGCTTGTAGGCTCATCTAGTAGATATATGTCTGGATCCCTTATTATGGTGCGTGCTAGACTTATGCGTTGTCTTTGGCCACCTGAAAGTTTTACACCTCGTTCACCAACTACTGTGTCATATAGATCTGGTAGATCTTGTATGAAGCTGTGAACTCCAGCTTTTTTTGCAGCATCTACAACATCCTTATGTGTTATCTGTTTTTTTGGTGGATATGCTATGTTTTCTTTAATAGACCCATAAAAAAGAAAAGAATCTTGTCCAACATATCCTATATGGCTACGTAGACTATCTATCTGTATTTCTTTTATATCTATGTTGTCGATTGTTATTTTTCCAGTATTTATCGGGTAGAAACGCATTAATAACTTTAATAGTGTTGATTTTCCACTACCAGTGGGGCCAACCACACCTACTGTCTGTTTTGGATCTATCTCTATATTTATATTTTTTAATACTTTTTCCTTTTCGTAGCTAAAGTCTACGTTTTCATATTCTATTTTTCCTTTTATATTTTGTATTGGTTTTGTTCCATCAGCTATATGTTTTTGTTTTTTATTTGTTAGACCCTGTATTCTGCTACTTGCTGCTTTTGCATATTGGTAGTCATTTAGTATTCTTCCAAACTGCCGCATAGGCCACATAAACCTCCTACTATACAATAGAAATGTTACAAGTGTTCCTGGTGTTAGTGTTCCAGTAAAAAACATAGGAGGCCCATATATAACCCATATTCCACCAACAAGAAATGTTGCAAGGTATCCAGTCGAAGTTATTGTTTTTAATACTGGATAGAACTTTATACGTGTAGATACAGCGTCTAACTGGCTTTCAAGATATCCTTTGGATTCATTTTTTACTCTCTGGCTTTCAAAGGTTTCTGTATTGTATGCTTTTACAGTCTTTATACCACCAATATTATTTTCAAGTCTTGAGTTTAGATCTCCTACTTTACTACGTACGTCTTTATATTTTGGATAGATTATTTCCACAAATTTATAGCTAGTTATAGCTAAAAACGGAATAGTAATTATAGGTATAAGTGCAAGCTGCCAATTTAAAACCAACATTATCACAGCCATACCTCCAACCCTTACGATTATTCGTATTATTCGGTTTAGACTGTCTGTAAAAAATTTCTCTAAACTATTAACATCATTGTTCAAGATACTCATTATTTCTCCTGTCTGTTTATCCTCAAAAAAACCAATCCATGAGGCCTGTATAGCATCGTAGGTATCAGTCCGGATATCATGTTGTATATGTTGGGAGAATATATTCCAACTCCAACTGTTCAACCAACTAAAAACAGCTCCAAAATAATAAGCACCGCCAATAAGGCCTACAGCAAACAAAAGCTGATCAAAACTACTACTAGGAATTAGTTGTTGTGGAAAAAATGGAAAACTAAAAGGTCTAGTATCAAAAAACAAAGAATCTACAGCTATACCAAGAACCAATGCAGGAACAAGTTCAGTAACCCTAGAAAAAACACTAGATATACCACCAACTAAGAAATACTTCTTTTTTTCGTATCCATACTTTCTAAACAACCTCAATATGGATCCATCCCCTTCAACTTCTATACTACTTTCCTCTGGAGGACCTACATCCATAAAGACATATAAAACCTAAAACCACAAATATATACAACATATATTATAGAGGAATTATAGAGGACAATAGTAACCTCTATTTTCTCTCTGTTTAGATGTTATATTTTAGACTATGCTAAACAATTTTTTGTCTTTATATTTCTATGGTAAAAGATTTAACATATGGTATATATGGTATATAAAGGAGTTTAGGGAAAAAGTTGAAATGGATAATTCTGGTAGAATAGTGATTCCAGCAGACATAAGAAAAGAAATAGATTCAAAAAAATATAAACTTATTGCAACTAGAAGTAGCATAATTCTACGACCTATAAAACAGGAAAATAACAGTATGGAGGATTGGTATTCATATATGGAAAAAAACAGAGGTGAATCCAAAAAAGAGAGGGGATAAAGAAAAATGGGTTAGTGATGAATATGGAAAAAGAAAGCTTGGACTGTGAAAGAACAGTAGATGTAGGGTTGATTGTAATATCTCATTTCTCTAATCCTGCAAAAGATGAATGTCTTAGGTTCCTTAGAAAAGTTCTAAATAGAGAAATAAAGTGTGTAATTCCAACATCTGTTTTTGTGGGTAGTTATCATATAATGACAGAGTATTTGGGTATATCTGAATCAAGAACTGCTAATGTATTATCAAGCACTCTTTCACTTAATTCAGATTGCTTTCTTCGAGGACCTTAGAAAAGAAGATATAGTCAGGGTTTACACATTCAGCTTCGTATAATATAGAGGGGTGTGATGGACTATTATTATCTATAAGTGACAGGCTAGGAACTGAGACTATATATAGTATAGATAAAAAATAGCAGAAAAAACTGAGTACAACATAGTTAATCCTATCTCTAATAGAAAAATGAATGAGTATCACAGGTTTATAGAAAATCTAAAATAGTTTTTTTATATTATATATTTAACATAACTTCCTCAAATTTTAAAAATAAGTATTTAGGACTATGCTTCTATTATGTATTATTGTTTTAGGTTTAGTTTTTTGTATGTGTTTGTTTTGTTGGGTATGGATTGAAGTATTTTGGGTTGGTATTCGTTTGTTAAATGGCGGATGTTGCTATTGTTGGTGGTGGTATAATTGGTTGTAGCATAGCGTTTTATCTTCGAGAGTTGGATAGAGATGTCGTTTTGTTTGAAAGAGATGGCCTTGGTGGTGAGACTACATCTACATCTACTGCAGTTTTCGCCAGTTTGGATATGGATGATGGGAGAACACTTGGTGGTCAAGCATGGAATGGATATAAAGAACTTATTGAGTGGGACAATGATATTTTTAGAAATATGGGATCTTTAAATGTTGCTCACACCGAGAGACATTTTTCTAGTCTTGACTCTACTGCTAGGCTTTCGGAAAACACTGAGGTAATTTCTGGTGATGGTTTGTCAAGTTTTGGTTTGGATCCGTCAAGCTGTATAGGTGGTCTATATAACCCTGATAGCGGATATATTGATACGGACAAAGCTATAGAGTATTGGACAAATAAGGCAAAAAAAGACGATGTCAAAATGGAGACAGATACAGAGATAATAGATATAAACAAACAGAATAGTACAGTAGAATCTTTAGAGATAACTGACAAAGAAATAGATGTTGATGTTGTAGTTAATGCCGGCGGTCCCTGGTGTATAGAAATTAATAATATGGTAGATGTTTCATTACCATTAAACCATGTTGTTGGAAAACTATTAACATTGGATCCAAAAGAGGATGTTTCTCTTCCATATGTATTTTTTGAAGATGGATATTATTTCCAGGGAAGAAAGCAAAACAAGGTATATTGTGGACATTTCAACATGGAATATAGTTCTGACAAGGTTGTGGATCCAGACAGAAAATATAGTATAGAAGATGATTTCTATGATGATATAAAAAATAAGATCGATAACTGTCTCCCAATACTTGAGGGTGCAGAATTTATAGGGGAAGATGTAGGATATACTACTGTAACTCCAGATGGAAAACCCATTGTTGGAGAAACATCTATAGATGGATTCTATGTTGCCTGTGGTATGAGTGGATATGGAGTAACATACGCACCAATAATAGGAAAAAAGATAGCAGACTATATACAAAACAATAATGTCCTGGGTATAGAAAACCAAAATTTACATCCATCTAGATTTTCTTAAAAGTCATATTTTTTAGAAAAGAAGATGTTTTTATAGTATACAATATGTGTTTTTATGTTCTTTGGTGAATATTTATATTGAATGGATAGATCCGATATAGAAAGTGATATATCTTTATTGAAAAAGCCAAAAGAAAAAAGACAGGGTGTGGATGATGAAGATATCGTTGAGGCATTGTTAAATATTATTGAATTTGGTGAAAAACAGGATAAAGTCCTTGAAGGTTGTAGTTTACCAGATATAGATATAAGCCAACAAAATATTGGTGGAAAAAACAATCATCCATTAATATTTATAAATTCAGATATAAGTTCTATAGATCTAGAGGAATCAAATATTGGATTTCCTATAAAGTTTAGGGATTGTGATGTAGGACGTATAAATTTTGAAAATGCAGACCTACAATATGACATATCTTTTGTTGATACGGAATTTCTAGAAGATATAAATTTTTTTGAAACAGTATTTAATAGAGACCTAATCCTTGATGGCTGTAGAGTTAGTGGAGGTGCATTTATGAAAGAGGCTACTTTTGGAGATGATCTAATAGTCAGAGATTGTGTTTTTAATAACAATGTAGATTTTTCTGGTTGTAGATATAGTGGATTTTCAATAGCTCTTGAAGATTATACATATTTTAAAAATAATATATTTAGAGATATCGTGGATTTCAATCACAGTGTGTTTAGAGCAGTTTTGTTTGAGGATAACATATTTAAGGCGGATGCAGTATTTAGAGAAACTAGTTTTCTTGAGGATGTAAAGTTTAAAGATACAGAATTTAATGGAAAAGCAATTTTTGATGAAACTGTATTCGAGAAAGATGTATGGTTTAAAGGTAGTACTTTTTTTAGTGTTGCAAGCTATATTGGTACAGAAATTAAAGGAGGGACCCGTATATTACAAGATGATGCAAACTTTGAATCTATAAGTTTTAAAGACAATATAGATTTTGAAAATGCAGAATTTCGATATGTAAACTTTAAAGACATAACTGTTGAAGGGACGGCAAACTATAAAAACACATATTATAATGGAGATGCGGAATTTATAGGTGCAAAGTTCCTACAAAAAGTAGATTTTGAGGAGGCAAAGTTCTATGAAGATGTAAACTTCGAAGATGCTATATTTAAAAAAGAAGCTTTTTTCAGCGGAGTTGAATTTAAGGGAAAAACAAAACACAAACAAGAGAATGCAGTCTTCAAAAATACAAAATTCCACGAAGATGCTATATTCAATAAATCATCATTTACAACTGCAGATTTTTATAATACATATATAGAAGATAAAGCAGATTTTAGACAAACAAAATTTAAAGATAATGCTAGAATATATATAAAGAAACCGCAACAAAACACATATGTTGATTTTACTGATTCATCAATAAGAAAAGGTGTTTTTATCCAGCCAGAACAGAAATGGATACATTATGATATAACAGATGCAAGTATAGGAGACATATCTTTTGAACCTAAAAAACAACCAAAACATAAAAAGGAAGATATACTTGATTATTTCAGATTTTGTAACACAGAACTAGATGAATTTGATGGATATAACTTTTCATTTCTTAAACATATGGAATATCTAGATAGAAACAACTACAAAATACATGGATTCAACATGGACGAAAACCAAAAACAAAGAATCAATTTTAAACTTAAGATGTCACCGGAAAACATAGAAAGAACATACCTTAAAGCAAAAACATCTGCATCAAATACTGGACAAACAGAAGCAGCACAAGAATTCAGAATCAAAAGACAGCAATATAAAAGAAAAAAAAGAATACGCATCATAAAAGACAAAAACCAAAAAATAAAGACAAGACTGGATAATCTAAGTAGAGCCCTAGAAAATCTATTCATGGATATCACATGTGGTTATGGAATAAGGATAAAAAGAATAATGACACTTTTTGTCATCACCCCTCTTATCTTCGCGTTTCTATATACCTTTGGTGGACAACAATTCCTAACAGACGCTGGACAGATATATAATATACAACAGATATTTACACCACAGGGACAAGAAATAATATATAAAAACATATATTTTTCATATATAACATATCTAACAATTGGATATGGAAATATAGGCCCACAAGGATCACTAGCAAGAATACTAGCAGGATCTGAAGTATACCTAAGCATAATATTTGGCGGACTATTTATATACTGTCTAATCAAAAGATCAGAAATATAAACCATAAATTATATTCTCCCTCTCTCCTTGTTTCAAATGAACCACCTTTAGGTCACGCATAAAACTACTCAGTCTGCTTTTTCTGTAGAAATATATCTTCTTTTAATAGTGACAGTTGACCATTTGAATCTTAAGTAATCTTAACTAAAATCCCACAATCTATATGTAGATATAATCTAAATAGCTATGTAGTTTGTTCTTCAATTTATCTAATAAAAATGGTTTGTTGTAGTAGAGATAGTGGTAAGAGTTTTTTTAGAATTTTATGTCTCATTGGGCTGTTTAGGTAGTTGTTTTATATATCAATTTAGCCGCATATGTAGGTTTCAAAGATATATAGATAGGAACAAAATCACAAAAAACTACCATATAAAAAATGATCTATATAGAAAAAATCTAAAACGTCAACAAAAACCAGTAATAACTTATATATGACATAGATGGTTGTTTTGAAGTATATTATTAATTAGTAGTGAACCCTCTCATTTTTGTAAACTGGAGATCTTTCTCGAATGAAACCGTTAGAAAATTAAAAACAAAATTTAAAGTAAATACTTAGAAATTAAATTTTGTCATAAATGTCTAAAAATATTTTAGTTTTTATAGTCTATTAGGTTGTTTATAAAGGTTTTATATTTTTAGTTTGTTTTTAGAGTTTTTGTAGTGTTTTTGTGTGTTCGAATTCTGGTTTGAGTACTTTTTTTACTATTTCCCAGTCTACGAGTAGTCTGTGGGTTAGATACATTCCTTTTCCTCTGCCTCCGCTTGTTTTTTTGCTTTCTAGTACTCCTAGGAAGGCTTGTTCTTTTAGGAGTTGGTATACACGGTTTTCGCTTAGTGGATCTCGGTCTAGATCTTCTATACACATTTTTTTGTAGTTTTTGTAGATGTCTCCTGTTGAGAATGAGTCTTGGTCTAGTTCTTCTGTCATGCGTGCGAGTGTATATAGTATTGATTTTACGTGTTGTGTGGATCCTTTTATTAGTTCGTTGAATCTGTGTTTTTCTGCGCGGTCTTGTGCTTGGTAGACATGTTTTTCTGTTATTTTGTTTTGTCCTTTTTCTTCTGCTATTTTTCCTGCGTTACGTAGTATTTCGATTGCTTTGCGTGCGTCTCCGTGTTCTCTAGCTGATAGTGCTGAAACTAGGGGTATGACTTCGTTTTCTAGTACTCCATTATAGAAGGCGTCTTTTCTGTGTTCTAATATTTTTTCTAGTTCTTTTGCATCGTATGGGTTGAATACGAAGTCTCTTTCGTCGAAGCTACTTTTTACACGTTCGCTTAGTCCTTCTTTGTATCGTATTTTATTGCTTATTGCTATTATTCCTAGGTTTGTTTCTGTTTTCTTTGCTTCTTTTGCTCTTGAAAACTGCATTAGTATATCATCTCCATTGAGTTTGTCTATTTCATCTAATATTATTATTGTTGAGTTGTATTTTTTGTCTAAAAGCTCCCATATGTATGTGTAATATTCGCTACTTCCTATACCAGACATTGGGATTTCGATGTCTTCTTGGTTTAGTTGATTTGCTATATATCGAGTTGCTCTTGTATGGGTATTATGTTCGCTGCAGTCTACATATATAGTTTCTACTTTGTAGTTTTCTGATTTGGCTTTTTGTTTTGCTTCTTTTGCAACATGTCTGGATACAAGTGATTTTCCTGTACCTGTTTTTCCATATATTAAACAGTTTGTAGGTGGTTGATTTTTTATTATTGGGTATAGTTGTCTTGCTATTTCTTTCATTTCTTTGTCTCTTCCTACAATACGTTTTCTTTCAGGGACATGGCCTACATGGAGGAGTTTTTCGTTTCTAAATATTTGTTGGTCTTCTATTTCATCAAAAACAGAGTTCTCTCCCCTTGATTCGTTATAGTCCTTTATTTTTTTATTAGATCCTAGTTCTTGTTTTTCTATATCTTTAGTCATTAGAACAAAACTAAAACCTTAGATATAAAAAACTTTCCCAACCCTATTGTGAGTGTAAAACAAAACAAAAACAAAAACCAACTACAGTAACCTAAAAACAACCAAATAAACACACACACCCCTAATTGTGAGTGTAAACAAATATAACTCTAAACAAGCAAATATTCCCGAAAAATAAAAATAACACAGACACCCCTAATTGTGAGTGTAAAACCAAAATAACAAAAATAAAAAATAAAATAATCTTTATCCTACTAATAAAAACGTGACATCCTCCTCCTTCATAAATAGAAGGGGGCTTCCCAGGGTTCTAATTGTTACTCCTGGTTAATTCCGAAAGTTGGGAATCTAAAGGGCTTCTAGACAGACATTATATAGGGTTTCTGCCACAGAACCGTTAGGCACATCCTTTTTGTAGAGGGTTTTGGCTTATATTATCTGGATTGTATTGAAGTTGGTGTGTCGTGGTCGGCTTACTGTTTTGTCTGAGGCAAACACCGAGTCAACTGCCAGTTTCCACGAATATTAACATTAGGCACAATAAAAACTTACTTGATACTTTTCATTGTCGACTGTATTCACCCCTAAAGAATAGAGGGTTTTAGCCTTGACTTCAATATAAACTAGCCTTATTTCACTTATCTTATAACTCAATCATTAAAACTCCATATACTTACTCAACTTCTATATGAAATAAATACCTCAAAGATATGCATCCCACAGCTATATATTCACTCTCATATCTACCAGGTTTAGTTAACTATATAGAGAGGGTCTATAAATAAAAGATAATTAAAAATACTATAATTTCTCTATAAAAGACACTCAACAATTAATGTTGAACCTAATAGTTTATAAAAATTAGTAATTTAAATAGAAATCCCTACTTTCTAATTTTAAAGAAAATTTTAAATAATTAAATTAAATTACAAATTATAGATAACTATAAATATATATAGTAAAAACAATATATACACATAGGAACTTGACACTTTTTACACTCACAATGAGGGGTGTGTATTTATACCTAATTCTATATTTTATATTAAATTAATTAAATATTTATTCTGATGATGACAATATTTATTATTTATTTTTGATTTTGTCTTCTAGATAAAACTCAAAAATAATTCATATAACATAGAATTTTTTATATTGAATTTCTCTTATAGCGGATATAGATTGGTTAAACCCTATATATAAACCTATGAACTCAAAATTTGAATTTATTAAAATATTAATTAAAACATTATATAAACAAGATATAGAAACATCATAGAAAGGTTTTTAGCAAGTTTTACAACTGTGACATTCTCTCTGCTGTAAATGGTAGGGGATTCTAGTAGGGAAGCCACCAATTCACCTTACCTAAATGAAAAGATCTTATTACTTTCTTACAAATTATTACTTTCTTACAAATCAATAAAAGATAAAGAAAAAAATAGAAACATAGAATATATTTTTAAACCATTAAATATATTTTAATATCTAGTTATATCTACAAATATTGTTGGTTTAGTTGATGTTTGGTTTTACACTCACAATGAGGGGTGTGGGGGTTAATAATATAAATATAATATGTTTTTATTTGTTAGGTTTTTGTTTTTTGGATATATAGCTAAAGGATGTTTTTATTTGTTAGGTTTTTGTTTTTTGGATATATAGCTAAAGGATGTTTTTTGGTTTTACACTCACAATGAGGGGTGTGGGGGTTAGTAGAATGTGAGGAATACTATATAGTTTTATCTTTCAATTTTCTTCTGGATATATTTTTCCTGAACTTTATCTATATAATATATAATAAAATATACATTAGTTTTAGGGCTAAATTGGATTTTTTGTCTTTTTATATAGATTTTTTGGAGAAATATTTATTTTATGGATTTTTTTATATATTTTGGATATATATTTAGCATGGTGTTAGAGGCTAAAGATGGCCGTATATATATTTCTAAGGATTTTCGTGATAATTATGGAGAAAAATTTAAAATAGTAGAAGGTGATGATCATTTAATTTTGGTTCCTATATTTGATGATCCATTAAAGAAACTAAGAGAAGAATGGAGTGATATAGATAAGTCTGTAGATCAACTTAAAAAAGAAGCATTAGACTAAGCAAAAGAGGATGTAGGAAGATAGATGTATGCTGAAACAGATTTTCTTTTAGCACTAATAAAAGAAGATGATTGGCTATCAGATAGAACAGAAAAAATATATAGAGAAAATAAAGAGGAAATTTGGAGATCGGAATATGCACTAATTGGCCTTATGATGGTGGCGTATAGAGAAGATAAAAATGTACTTTAAACAGTAGCAAACTCAGAAGTACTATTAGAAATCAGAGGTAACACAGATGATATATTAGCTGCGGCTAACTATATTTAAAATGAAGGCTTAACTCCTTTTGATGCATTACATCTTGTAAAATCAAGAAAAGATAGTATAATATCAAGTGATAACTCCTATGATAAATTCTCAGATAGAATAAAACTAGATAATAAAGAACTATAACTCTGGACTAGAACAAAAACATTGAAAAGAAACATAGATATACAGAAAAGAACAAACAAATATAGAGAAATTTCTTTCTAGGTTTAAAATAAAATATATAAATAGGTCTATAGCTATACGTGTATCTAAAATTATATCCAACCTTAAATTGGTTAAAAGGTAGTATGTGTTTTATTTCAGCTTTATATATTTTTTATTGATTTAGGTGTTTAGATATTTCTTTTATTTTTTTGATAAGGATTTGTTTTTAGTTAGTCTGTGTCACTAAAAAAATACACTATTTCTAGGGTGAACTCTCTTTTTGTATGTGTATTGAGTGTATATCTAGGGTGAACTCTCTTTTTGTATGTGTATTGAGTGTATATCTAGGGTGAACTCTCTTTTTGTATGTGTATTGAGTGTATATTATTGTATGGAGGTTATATATACTAATGTATATTGGGGTTTTTAATGTATTATCCTATGTGGGTTTGTAATGAGGAGCAAATAAACCCTCTTCTCTTTAGAGAGGGGAAGCTGACAGGTTTTTTATGGGTTTGTTTTTAAGTCTATAGCAAGGAATGATGTTGGTGGAGAAATTGTGAGTACTCTTGATGCGTTAAACAATAAGGTTCGGCTAGGTATGTTTATCTCTGTTGGCCTTATAGGTAGTGTATTTGACTTTTCTGTATTATTATTGTCTACACAGATATTCTCGTTGTCTCCAGAAGTTGGGGCGTTTTTTGGTATTGAGTCTGCTATACTGGTGATGTTTTTCATAAATGAACATTGGACCTATAAAGACCATGGGAAAAATGGAACTAAAAACATTTTTTCTAGACTTGTTAGATCTCACCTAGTAAGGGGGGTTGGTGCAACCACTCATCTATTAGTTTTTATAGTAGTATACAATCTATTCCATATACCTATTTTTTATGGGGAGATCGATCTATGGCTAGTCGTATCTAAAGCTGTAGGTATATGTGTAGCTTTTTTTGCAAACTATACTTTTGAGTCACTATATACATGGAAGATACAAACAAACTAGATATACTATCTTGTGTCTGTATAGTTTCATTGCTTTTTCTCTGAATTTTTCTTTGACTCTATTAGAAACACTAAACTTTATCTCTCCTATATGTACATAGGTACATAGATACTCTATATAGTAAACCTCTATCCACTCTATATAAAATCCAAACTAAATATAATATAATTAGTAACGTATTTTTGAAGGCTTTTTATCCGAATAGGAACTTGGATATTACTTGTCTTACCCGTTGTCCTGTGAGTTCACTTCTTATACAGCTGTTCCCTCCGAATAAGAAACAACGTATTGCTTGTCTTACTTCAGAGCCATTTATTTGTCCATCAGTGTTTGTGTCATATTGATCTATTATGGTTTGATCTTGGTTTCCTGTTGTGGATTTTGTAGAGTATTTTAGGTTGTTATTATGGATGTCAAAATAGGCTATGTGTGGATTGTCGTTTTGGTCTATCTCTAAAGATGTATCAAACACGACGGATCCATTATTATCTACTGTTTGGTTAGACCAGGTCTGCCCATCAGAAAATGCATATTTTAGGTTGAAAGTAAACGAGGTAATATAACCTATATGCGGATTGTCACTACTATCTAAACCTAGAGATGTATGGGATCCAATTGTAGTATCTACTGTCTCTATATTCCAATTTTGTCCATCAAAAACTGCATAGGTTAAATTACCGTTATTTCCACCAATACCTCCTTTACGATAAGATATATGTGGATCGTCGCTACTATCAAGTTCTAAACTAGCATGGGATCCTGCCTCACTTCCACTATCAACTACTTGTGTATTCCAGTCTTGCCCATCAAAAAATGTATATCTTAAACTAGCCGCTCCAACCGTATTGTTTTTATTCGTTTGTTGGTTTATAAAGGGAAGCAATAAAGACCCCTTCCTTTTAGGTAGTGGGATACATGGACTCTTCTTACATTTTTAAATATTGAATGTGTTCTTTGTGTGTCTGAAAGAACTAATAATAGGCTCAATTGGACAACAATATATATCTGTAGGGCAGGGACTGTCCAAAGTCAAGCCCTCGGACATGAGAACCTCTGCAATGCAAGTTCCGTGGATGGAACAGGGAAGCCATGTCCTAAACCAGGTTTAGGTCGTGGTAGTTCACAGGCAATATGTGGTTGTCTATTACTATCAAGTTCTAAAGAACTAAATAGATCTTCAGCAATCGGTCCAGTCTCTACAGTTTTATTTGTCCACTCACTCTGTCCAAAACTAGGCTGTATATCTATACCTATACTAAGCAAAA